>NZ_LSSO01000210.1:0-3711 GCF_001645205.1 Brevibacillus sp. SKDU10
ATGATTGATCAAGGTGCTAAAAAAAATGGTTCGAAAACGGTTTCACATAAATTTGATGAAGGTCAATCTGAGATGAATAAATCATTGGCCAAAAAGAAGGATGAAGAAGATGATTTTAGCGAAATAGAGTTAAAGGCAAAAGCTTTTGAAGTCAAAAGTGATAGAAGTGGTTATCGAAAATACTATATGGTTATTTCGAGTGATCAGAACCCCCGATTTGGACGTTAACTGATAAAATGTCAATCGGATACCCTGTAACATCCAAATTCTTTATGCCTATGACCTCAAGAGGTAAACCAGATGATCATGAAAATCGCTATTGTACTAAACCAGCTTTTAAAAAGAAATGGGAATGCGAAGATTCTTCAAAAGCATCTGATTGGGACCCGGGTATTGGTGTGGCAGCAGAATATGACTTAAAAATGGGGAATAACAATTACACTCCGGTTACATTTCCCAATATGTTTACGCTGATAAAAGTGAAAGAGGAACGATTAATATTAAATTCCAATATGGGCACGCGATTATACGTGGTTCCGTATCCGTTTCTTATAAGCCCGTGGGGTTATCCATTGAACCTGACCACACTACTCAAGTAGTAGATTTTGGTATAGAATTTAAATATCCAGAGCTTTAGCTTTGGTTTACCTATCTTATTCCGAATTTTTCCGCTAATGTTAGACACTATAAACTATTGATCTGAAGGAGGAGCTTCTGTGATATTACGAGTTATACTATACTGGTTACTCACGATGGCAATAATGTTTTTAGTGTTTTTAGTTATCGGAAGTACCAAAGGTTCTTTTGTTGGTGATATGGTGATATTACTTGCAATCGCTCAATCATTCACTATTGCTTTATTAGTGGCTCTTTTGCGAAAAAATAATAAATGAAAACACCACAACCTAATAATCAAAAAAACCCTCTAACGGTTTAAATTCCGTCAGAGGGTTTTCGTATTATTTTCGTCTCGCTAAATCAAAATAAAGGGTGGTTGCTATGAAGTTTGGAATGCGTAAGCCAAGTTTAAAGAAGCGTGTAGCAGCTAGGACAAGCCTAAAAAGACAGTTAGTACATCGCGCTGGATTGAAGATGCCGAGAGGATGGGGGTGGCTCAGAAATCCTAAGAAGTATGCTTATAATAAAGTTTACAACAGGACTACGTTTGATATATTTAAGGTGATTAAGAAGATGTTTAAATAAAAATATGAGTGAGTCCTTGCCTAATGTAAATAATTTATACTGGTCGATTCTTGGCTGAAAGGAACGATATTTGTATGTTCGATATCAAAAGTTACTTCATAGATAGGAACCCCAGATTGAAGCCTGAAACACTATCGAAGTATACGCATCGTGCTGAACTACTCATTGCCATCGAGGATGCACTTGGCCGTGAACTAACCAATAGCGAGAAGCGAACTCTTGCATGGTTGTCAGAAGGGGAAACAGAAACTGTTGCTAATGTGCAGAGAATTTTTGATGAATTAAGTGCAAGAGTTCAAAAATGAAAAAGAATCATAAAAAACTTTTTAGATCTAAAAAGCGCTTCTCTTCTTTGGTGACAGAATTTTCTGACATACTTGAGTCCGAGAAAACAGATGTAGAAAAACTTTCGGAGATTACATCACTAATGGAGATAGCTAGAGAAAGCACTTGCTATGTCTGCTTGCTTGACATCGAAGAAGAGCATCCTAGCAAGACATTACGGTGAATGGTATCAGAGAAACAAAATAGCGAGTAATAAATACCATAAAGAACCCTATAACCGAAACTACTTAGGCGATAATAGGGTTTACGGTCCGATTCCTTTGCCAGTTCCGAAATCAGATCCGGATATTTGTGCAGCTGAAGGGTGTGAAAAAAAACGTCAGGTGCTATGATATTGTTCTCTACACTACAGTAGAGTTTTTCTTTCTAGGATCGATCCGAACGACATTGAAGCAATGAGTAAGCCGAACCGTTTGAAAGGCTATGACTACTAAGAAGCAATGGGTAAAAATACAGAATGGGCAACCGCCAACATTTTGGAAATTTTGTACGCTTAGAAACTTTTTAGGGGTACTGCCAGCAAAAGTAGATTTACAACGTTAAGGGGTTTTGGACTCAAAAAAAGCCGATTTTCACCACGCTAACAAGTGTAATAACCGAGATGAGTGTAAAAATGGGCCACTTTACGTTAAAATATTGCATTTCCAGTTTCTTCTGGCTGCTGGTTACTAGGGGTAGTACCAGCGAAGCTGATACCACCCGCAAAGTAGATGCTTGAAAGTGATCGAAGGGAAGCAGGACGTGAACACTGCTCTGCGGGTGAGCGAAGAGCTGCTCAACAAAAAAATTGCGGAATACAAAGCAAAGTAGCTCCATCAAGAGCAAGCAGAAATAAACGACGCCGCTCCATCCACAGTCCCGTGGTTTGAGCGGCGTCTTGCTTCTCTTATGGCAGCAGCGATGCTGCAATCTCGTCGACAATCCGGTTGATCGCCAGCGGACCGTAATAGACGATCCACGTCGTCGTATTGACCTTATACACTTGTTTGTTCTGCACAGGCTTCAAGCTGTTCCAAACCGCTGTCTGCGCAAACTCCTCGGTCAACTGCTGATACTGGTTGTCCGTCAACACAAACAGATGGTCTGCGTTCAATTCCGGCATCACTTCCAGATTGATCATCGCACTCGTATTTTTATCATCGAGAACCATCGCCGGCGCCTTCAGCCCCAAATCCTGATACAAAATCTGCGACGTCCGGTGCGCTGTCGTATGAATCCGGATCTGTTTGTCACGCGGACGAATTATTGCTACCGTCTCGTCTCCCATTTTTTTAGCCAGATCGGCCTTCAAGGAAGCGACCTTCTTGTTGTAGTCGTTGATCACCTGTTCGGCTTCTTTTTCCTTGTGAAGCAATTGACCCAACGTCACGATTGTTTTTTGCCAGTCCTCGTTGCGCTCAAACATCAACGTTGGCGCGATTTTGTCCAAAGCGTCGTAAATCTCGTTCTGGAACTCGGTGCAAATGATGACGTCCGGATTGAGCGCCAATACCGCCTCCAGCTTGACCCCGCTGCTCGAGCCGATCTGCGTGACATCGCCAATTTTGTCTACCAAATAAGCGGGGAACGGCGTTGCTTCATTCGTCGCAACCGCGCTGCCTGCCACACGTTGACCAAGTGCTGTCAACTGGTCGAGATATTGGGTATCCAGTACAACGATGCGCTCCGGCGCTTTCTCAAATACACGCTCTCCCTTCATATGCGTGATCGTGCGGGCTTGTTCCGTTGCCTGCTTGTCTGCTCCTTCTTGTTGTGTTCCGCCCTCTGCTGCGGGCTTGCCGCAGGCGCTCAAAACGACGACCACTAGCATAATCAGGAGCATGGCGCTCCACCGTTTCTGTGTTTGCCGCATGTTAGCATGTCCTCTCCTCGGAAGTTTGTAAAACCGCTTCGATTACATTATGATATTGATAATTATTATCACTAAGATCATACGAGAAAACTTGCTGCCATGCAAACCCCCTTTTTCAACGCATGTGCTGCCCTTCAGATAGGGGTACCGCCAACAAAATCCGCACTTTGTTGGCGGTACCCCAGAATAAAAAAGCCCTCTAACGTTCTATTTTCCGTCAGAGGGCACCCGTTATCTTTGTCTAGCTAAATTAAAATAAAAAGGGTATGAAGTTTGGTTGCAAAATTTTATGAAAATAAGCAAAATGGTTG
>NZ_LSSO01000211.1:0-7606 GCF_001645205.1 Brevibacillus sp. SKDU10
AGCCAACACGGGGCATGAAGCCAGTTTGACCTGTTTCAACAATTTGAACGTAATCGAAAGTTTGTAATCCTCCCCTCGGACCTTCTTCTTGAAATGGACTTGGAATGTTCCAACGTATTCCTAATACGGCTGTTCCTTTTGGGATGTCGGTTTTAATAGATTCTGACCTAGGTTCCTGTAAGATAAGCCAATCGTTCGTGGTCAAATGGAATCGTTTGCTATTCGTTTGTTGGACAACTTTTATTCTCTTCAACGCTATTTTTGCTATATCATTAATGAAAGGATCTTTTCCTTCTATAATAAAAGCACTTAATATATGCTGTGCATTCGTACTTGCAATACGCCCCAAGCTTTCTACTGCTCCCAACCGTACACCGTCACAAGGATGTCTAAGTAACTTGGATAGGTAGGGAACAGCAGCATCTCCTATCGCTTCCCATTCGTATGAACCTCTGTAAAAAACCTCATGAAGCGAGGAAGCGCTGCATTTCAAATCTGTATCTCCCGCTGTTTTCCACTTTTCGTAAATTTCCTTAGGATCGTATTTCTGAATACCAACAAGCATTTCAGTGCCAGCGTGCAGGGAGGCTGGATCATATAAATGGTTGACTTCTATAAGATTTTTTACCGTTGTGTGAAAACGATATGCTAAGCACTCTAACGTATCACCAGGTTGTACAACATAATACGGTCCCCCGCCTGCTTGTGGTAAATCCTGACCTTTTTGGGGGATAATCAAAGGCACTCCTGGAAAAATTCTGTTTGGATCACAAATAATATTGGCCTTTAGAATTTCCCTAACGGAACTTTCAAATTTGCTTGCTATTTTCTGTAACGTATCATTTTCCTTTATAAAATACAGCATAAAGATCTCTCCTTTATGTAATAGCTTTATTTAAAAAATAATAAATGCCTAAGATTCTTACTCCTGCTAGGTGTCCTGGTACTGGAATAGGATGAGTCCAAACCTTTTTTATGATGAGTAGCTGCATTCTCGATTAAGACATAAACTGCAGTGACGGTAGCCAATACAACCTATAGAGTCAACATTCGAAATAAATGCGATAAACAAAATAGCTACAAGAGCTAAAACCTTCACAACTATCAATGTTTCATCCCTTTGTAGTTTGAGAGTTAGCAACAGATGGTGCAGTTCCATGCAACATATGTGGCTCTTTTTATCTTCAGTGTCAAGCGAAGCAATAGGGTATATGCGAGATCCAGATGTCTCGCATATACCCTGTGTCGGTAATCTGGAGGTTTTTTATCTAGGACCCGGCGGCTCCGGAACGAAAGGTTGCCCTCGTAGCTTGAATGTGGCATCCGCTCGAGCTAAGTCGCTATCTGCCGGTTCTACCCAGAGATTAAAATTCCGGTGACGAATGAAACGGTCAGGAAAATTCTTTGAACGAAATGAGACCAGACTTCGATTTGTAGGATCTGTAAGACCGGGTACCATGATAAAGGTAGAGTCTAGGATCGCTAGCCGCTCTTCTGGTGTTGGAGGGCGACCGAATGGATAACCGGCTTCGTGAAGCTTAAGCCGAAAATTTTGATGGCGTAGGTAATGTAGCGGGTAGTTAATGGATCTAAGTCTCCCTTCCGCTCCAAACCTCCAATCACCTGTCCAATCAAATGTGGCATCATGTCGGTCTAAATCACTTTGGACTGGAGTGAGTTCCCCAAGAAAATTTGCATGACGGATAAACCGATTCGGATAGTTGACGGATTCTAGAGAGATGTAAGCCATACTATGCCTCCTTACTTAGATAAATTTTATCGTAACACCTTTTTCTATGCCTTATTTAGGACAGCCTGGATTGCATGTGCATAGTTGTGGCTGTTTCTTATGTCAAAAACCTACATTGGCGTTCATTGTAATTTTTATTCAATCAAAGCTATATTGGTGAGGAAATGAAGAATTTTCTGATAAATAGGCCCTTGGCTAAGGATACACAGAATCTAATAGGCTAATTTCAGGTATAGTTGATATATTGGCCTTCAGGAAGGTTAGTTCCAATAATAGTATTTGTTGTGTATAAAAAATCGGTTTGCGATAAAACTAAATTAGACTTTAGTTAAAATAGAAAGCAGTGAGCTTATCTTATGGAAATCGTTCAAAATTTTATTCCTGTGGGGCGTAAAAACAGACCTGGAACACATCTTCACGGCCCCAAATTCATTACAATTCATGATACAGCAAATGACGCGAACGGTGCGAATGCTCTAAATCATGCAGAATATCTTAAAGGGGACGAAGCAGCAAATAAACCTGTTAGTTGGCACTATACAGTAGATGACAAAAGAGCGGTTCAACATCTACCAAATACAGAAAAAGGGTTCCATGCTGGAGACGGAGGAGAAGGACCTGGTAACATATCCAGTATTGGGATTGAGATATGTGAAAACAGGGATGGCAATCGGAGGAAAGCTGAAGATAATGCAGCTGAACTGGCAGCGAAGCTATTGAGTAATTACAATCTCAACATAGAAGCACTTGTGCAGCATCACAAATGGACAGGCAAAAACTGCCCTCATATCATTCGCGAGCGTCCAAATGGCTGGGAACAATTTATCGAGAAAGTAAAAGAAAAGCTATAATTGGAAAAGTAATATTTTGAATCGGCATTCTTTCTTTATGAACTAACTAATTTGAGATCAAATTACAAATTAGAAGTTACTAAAAGGCCTTGATTCACAGATGAGATCCGCCACTTGCATCAATTAATTGTCCGGTTATCCATCTGCTGTCAGATGAAGCAAGAAATGCAGCAATATCCGCTACATCTTCAGGCTCCCCCCATCTGTTAAATGTTGAAAGAGCGGCGGCAAATTTCTGTCCATTGGGATCTTGCAAAGTCTTAGCATTCATCTCTGTATTAATAATGCCAGGCAGGATAGCGTTTACCGTAATATTACGGCTCCCCAGATGCTCAGCCAAAACGTATGTAAGCGTGTTGAGCGCCCCCTTCGATATGCTGTAAGTGAAAACATTTGGGGAGGCCACTCGTGTAACAAACGATGAGATATTGATAATACGGCCTTCATCTTTCAAACGCGACAAAGCTTGCTGGGTACAAAAAATGGTGCTTTGACATTAATGTTCATGACTTCGTTAAAAGATTCTTCTGTCACCTCTTCAATGGGTACAATTTGCCCGATTCCAGCGTTATTCACAAGAATATCAAACCGGTTATCGCTTGTCCGTTTCCGAAGAGCGTCATCCAATGTAGCATATAAATCACGTATACCGTTGAGCGAATTTAAGTCAGCGTTTATCAAGAATGCAGAACCTCCACTTTGTTGAATCTTATGAACCACTTCCTCTGCTTCATTATGTCTTTTTCCATAGTGTACCGCGACTAATGCACCATCCTGTGCCAGACGTAACGCAATGCCACGACCAATCCCCTAGGATAGATAGTTTTTAAACAAAACATTATAAGCAAATTATTGTTCGGTAAATGTTGTAATACAATGACCTGTTTTTACACGTATCTCAGTCGTTCCCCAATAACAGTTACATTAGTATTGAATGTTTTTATGAGGAATCAAAACACAAAATTAATAAAAAACGATACTTAATGAGATATTATGACATGTATTGAACTACATAAAGAAGGTGTATGATGTGAAAAGACTTCTACTTTTGTATGTCCTTTTTTCAATTTTAGCGGGCTGTTCTACAAAACAATTTCCAGTTGAAAAGCAAGGATCTAACGTTGGACATGAAGATGTTGAATTAACAAAAAATGTGAAGCATCCGTCGTACCAAAACGAACCGCTACAATCCCCAACTCCTTCAATCCAAGAAAAAGTCATTTTAGACGTGCCATTAATATCACAAAAACCTGAACTGAAATACGGATGCGAAGTTACAAGCTTAGCGATGGTATTACAGCACGCTGGCATCAAAGTCAATAAAATCCAGTTAGCTAACAGCATTAAAAAAGATAATGACCCACTGTCAATAAGTAAAAGCGGGAACATCATTCAATGGGGAGATCCTAAAGAAGGTTTCGTTGGAGATATAACAGGGAAAAATAAGGGATATGCTGTCTACGTCCAACCACTACAAGAATTGATGGAACATTATCTTCCAAATCGCACAGTGAACTTAACAGGAAAAACTTTCAATGATGTGCTAGCTCAAATCAAAATGAATAAACCTGTAGTGGTTTGGACGACAGGAGATTACAAAGTTCCGGATAGATGGGAGTCTTGGAAACATGGGAACAAACAAATCACAACTCCCCTAGATTTACACGCTGTCGTCCTTATCGGTTTTGAGGATGGGTACATTTATATTAATGATCCTTTAAGTGGAAAAAAAGCCCGTAAGGTAAACCAAGAAACTTTCATCCAATCTTGGAATTCATTAGGAAAACAAGCCTTATCATATCGCTAACCAATTCAAATTCATTTAATATCTATAGGGGTCCAAAGTAAAAAACGTGAACTTGGTACGTTAAGTGATTGTCCTCATGAAAAAGTCGTTTTTTTATTTTTCTATCGAATAAAAGAGCAGTCTTAATCTGCTCTTTTATTCGGTGTAACTTCCCTGTACACCTTATTTCTATTCTATTTTCGGTAGTAGTGTTTTGCCCATTCGTTAAAGACTTGTTGTTTAGACTGTGCTATCACTGTGGAAGCATCGCTTATTTCCCAATAATGAATTGCCTCTCTTAATGTCTTATGGAGCCACAAATCATTAATATTCCATGAGCAAAAAATCTTTCGATACATAGACCCGTTATGGATTCCATTCTTGTATCTCCTAACTGCTTTACTAGCTAATCTTTTAGCAAACTTTTTTCCTGGGCCAGTTTTATCCTTAACTGCTGGAAATTTCTTATAGCTTCTACTCATCACTAACCTCCTTACCGGGAAGTTAATGACCGTAGTTCATCTCCTTCATAGAACAACCTCCTTTAATTCATGTATAACTAAATACTCATCCATTCCTTAAAAGTTTCAGTTCTATCCTGCTTTTTCTGTAAGCTTCAATAGTAAGTCCTTTATTCCCGTGCAAAAGCGTTACCATACCGAACTAAAACATGCCACATGTATTTTAATTCTTGAAGTACCTTTTCATAGTCCCCTCTGTCGCTCCATTGTGCCGGATTACGTTTCAAATCATTAGCGGCAGCTCCGATCACGCTGGCGTCGATATAATCATTCCGCGCTATCCGTTTAGCTAAAGAAGGCATGGTTGGCCCTCTAAAATCCTTGGGTATTTCTTCTACTCGCAAAGCAAAACCCATATGCCAGTAAAGTTCAATAGAATACTTTAAGCACATTTTTTCAAAGCATTCTCCTATGTATGTGCCTTTAAACGAAGGATCAGCAACAAGCACTTCTACGTCATCCTTTAAAGTAATATCCCCATGAACCTGAGCCTCAATATAGTGATTAAGGTTTCGACTAGGCTTACACTTTGAAAAATCCTTGAATGGCCGTTCCAGCTTATATAAGAGATTGTCAATCAATTTCCGTGGTGTTAGATCTTTCTCCCCGATCGCATATTCCTGTATAAATGCATCTTTAAAAGTCGCTGATACTATGTCATCAAACTCGTCATAGGTACCCCTTTCCTTTGGGTCCTGATGCGAATCCAAATAAGTGTATGTGCAACGATAAGAGACCTTAGGTGATAAAAGAAAGTAGCATGAACCAAACCGTGGAGCAGGTCCATCCGGGTGCAACAATAAATGTAGTGCCCCGTACTTTGGCCGTTGATTATTAGTCACACCATCCAATTGATAAACGCCTCCAAACATCTTTTTCTCCCAAAGATCCCGTACACCACCTGGATAAGCCGATACACTCCCATTGGAAATGTGAGTTTCGAACTGGCTCTTATAAATTCCCTGTTCAAGCAATGACTGAGCTACACATTTCATGTCTGCAATTGGCCGATCAGGATGAAAATGCAATGCGACCCTCGCGTTCGACATCAGCTTAGCCACGGCGTCTTCAAAAGTATTCCAAGAGATATTCGACATCTGAAGAACTTCCTTAATTGACTTGTGAGCCTCATGTTTTCGTGTTCTGGCGTATTGTGAAATATGTTCAATAGCCAATTGCTGTACACTTGATAGCTCTTTCTTATCTGACACTTGTATCACCTTCCAAATTGAAGTATGCAGTACTACTATAGCTATCGTAGCATGAACTTAATAAAACGAATTCTATGGACATGAACAGAGGGAACCATGTGGAGTTTTAATGTTGGGGAAGCGTCAGGAAAATGCGGTTATCTTAACTTCAATGTGACAATCACTGTTAAATCAATGGTTGTCACATTGTTTACATGTATTCATAGTAGTTTTATATTTGGTCTAATTACGTTATAACTTTTCGTAAATTAATCCACGTAATTTCAATAGTTCTTCCTTTAACCGTTTATTTTCATCTTCAAGTTCTTTTATCCGTTTACTCTTTGCAGCAATAAGTGAATCTTTGCTAGCATCCGTCATATTTTGTTTAATATCCTGGGGAGAAGGTAATCCTTCTTGTTGCTTTCTTAGCATCTCTATACGGTTCCTTATTGGCCTATTGTTATAGAGTAATGCTTTGGACACACCAGAATCAGTGAAACGCTGTTAAAGTTTATTTTAGCCTTGGACTTTATTAGACGTTGAATAGACTCGTCCACCTTGCGAGATGCCTCTTGGCTTTTTCTTATAGCGTGTAGTTTAACACCTTCAGTGTTGCGGGGATGTTTACCTTCCATGAATCCGTTCCTTTCCCACATATTCGCGTCCTTTTTTGCCTGCCATGTGGTGGGTTCTACCTTCCTTTAAAGTATCTAGAATAGGCTCTAATCGATCTAGCATCGCCTGATTCTTATCTACCCACACCTGACGCCCTAACAACTTGCCTTTTTCAATTACAGCTTTTGTTTCCCTGATCTCAATTTCATACTGAGGTATAAATTCTGGTGTTGTACAGAAATTTCTACAGGATAGACAAGGATTTGCTTGTGTAGGGCATGGTTTAATAGGTTTCATGCAATAACCAAGCTCCATTTTTACAGCATCCAGGTTATGCCGGATGTATTCCCATTCGATCATGTCTTTATTTTCAATATCTTCAAACTCAATTTGGCGTACTTTAATGTCATCTCAGGAGAAGCATGAGCCATCCATTTTTGAACATGAAGTATATTCATACCGTTATTAAGAAGCTCTACACCCTTGGTATGCCGAAAGGCATGGTTTTTTAAATGAAATGCGTTCCCTTGGTCATCCGTAATGTTTTGAGTTTTGGTGAAACGGTTCAAGCTTCTACAAATGTAGCGCGGATTCTATATAGCGAGTATTCACTTTATAGGAACAGGTTCCTAATGTCCGCTAATGCTTGTTGCGTGATTTTGTTCCATTGCTACACACACCCCATATTTATTACAAAGAGCCTTATAGTTTTTAGAACAAAACTATAAGGCTCTTATAAAGTAATTGTTATTTTACTAATTAATTCTTAAATTTTTCTTACAAACAAGCTTTATTAATTCGTTGCATCAACTTTAGAAATTGAGTTATCTGGAGCTAGATAGAACTCATATATTGGATGTCCGAGATTTTTGATTTTCCATTCAGATTTA
>NZ_LSSO01000212.1:0-65193 GCF_001645205.1 Brevibacillus sp. SKDU10
TTTCATTATCTAGTTTTCAGAGAATGAAGATCATGAATAGATTCTCTCAACAGATTATTGTTGAGAGATTTTTCGTTTTATGAAAAGATTATTTAGATAGAATCATAGTGTATCTTATTGCCGTGTTAAATCGTATTACATAAGAGAACATTAGAACATATATGCACATGAAGATATGACTTAGGTTATAACCAATGGTATGATATGCTAAGGATAGGAATCAAATCCGGCTAAATACACTTTTCCTACATGAATTAGGCCTTCCTCATCTTCGTACCCCAATCATAGGACACTCATTGAAGCCTTACAGAACATGTAAGGCATACTGGTATGTAAAAAGAATTGGGGGCAAGTGAACTGATGTTGGAATAGACAGCAAAGGAGAGTCGAAATGAAAAAGATACTCATCTTTTCCGCCTCCATTGGCAACGGTCATAACCAGGCTGCTCGTGCGATTCAGGAAGAGTTAAGCGAACTTGGTTATGCTTCTATGGTAATTGACACCCTTGAATATATAAGTCCAACCTTCCATAAAATCTTATTGGAAAGCTATACGAATATATTAAAGCTCTCTCCAAGTGTATGGGGTAAAATTTATCATAATACAGAGAAAACCAGACTTTTTGATATGAACGTTTTTGTTAATAAGCTACTGGCAAATAATTTAAAACGATTGATTAACAGTGTAGAACCGGATGCTTTTATTGCTACGCATCCATTTGCTAGCTGTATGCTATCTGTATTAAAGGGACGTAATCAGTGGACGGAACCAATTTATACAATTATAACGGATTATACAATTCATCCATCCTGGGTAAATCATCATATTGACCATTATTTTATTGCTAGTGAACAGCTTTTTTACTTAGTTGATCTTTATCATGAAAATCGTCAAAAATTTAAACCAATGGGCATCCCGATTATGCGCAAATTTAGAGAAGAGGTTAATAAACAGGGGCTTCGTGCTAAATTTGAAATCAAGCCGGACCAAAAAGTATTAATATTGTCCGGTGGTGGATTGGGATTAGGCCCCATGGATAAAGTATTGCAAGGTCTCGATGCCTTACATATTCCTTTGAAAATTTTCGTCTTAACAGGTCTAAATGAAAAATTATATAGAAGTGTTACAAACCGTTCGTATTCTCATGATGTAGTGGCATTACAATATGTAGATAATTTTCATGAGTATTTAGAAGTAGCCGATGCGATTGTGACAAAATCAGGTGGTCTAACAACTGCTGAGGTATTAAGCAAACGTGTTCCTATGGTTATTTTTAATCCATTGCCAGGTCAAGAGGAACGAAATAGTCACTTTTTGTTAAACAATGGCTGTGCTGTCCACGCTACAGAGAGTCGAGATTTGATATACTCAATTGAGCAAGTGCTTTTAGATGAACAAAAGTCTAAAGCAATGCGACAACAAGCAGAAATGATTGCACGTCCGTTTGCCGCTTATGACATCGCTGCATTTATTAAGCAAGATATGCAGTAGATGAGTGAGTTCTGTGAAAATCGGTCACAATCATGTAACAACACGATATTGAGGTGGTAGAGTGAGCATACAGCATGCCGTTATTTTTGACATGGATGGTACTTTATTGCAGACAGAGTCTATGGCTATTCCAGGTTTTAGACGCACCTTTCAAGATTTACGAGATCGTCATCTATGGAATGGTGAACTTCCTGATGATCGTGCTATTACTAGTACCTTGGGTATGGTTCTAGACGAGATATGGGATGAAATGCTACCGGAAGCAGATGAAAAGACAAGGGAACTGGCTACGGAGTTATTAGCTAAGCATGAAGAGAAATTATTGGATGAAGGTGTTGTTTCCCTGTATCCGGGAGTGGTAGAACAACTAACAGCACTGCACGAGAAGGGAATTGCGCTTTTTGTAGCATCTAATGCCATGGACGGTTATGTCGAGGCAATATGTGAGCACTTTAACATCACGCATCTTTTTACTGATCTATACTCAGCCGGACGTTTCCAAACTGAGTCAAAAGTAGATCTAGTAGCCCTTCTTCTAAAAACATACGATATTAAGCAGGCAGTCATGGTAGGAGATCGTAAGTCAGATGTTGAGGCAGGTAAAAAAAATCATTTATGGACAATAGGCTGTGATTTTGGCTTTGCTGATTCTGGTGAGTTGAAAAACGCAGATGCAGTCATTCAAGGCTATGCGGAGTTACTTCAACAAGTACCATTTTATCAATCTAAATGAACAGGTAAAAGTGAACCACCTTTTTGAAGGTGGTTTTTTTAATTGATGCAGGTTGAAATAGACCTTTTTTGACCAAAATAAAGGAGTAAGGGAAATAAGGGTTGAAAGTAAATAAAAAAGTAATTATAATAAAAGTCAAAGATAGTCAAAGTCAAATTGACTAACTAAAAAATTAATTTTAATGCCCTTAGTTTCACTCATATTCTTAGGCAAGGAGGCGACACTTTGCGAAATATATCGGACATCATTGAGAAGCATTTAAAGAGCATACTTCAGGAGAGTCCGAATGGAGCTATTGAAATTCAGCGGAGTGATATTGCCGAAAAGTTTCAATGTGTACCGTCCCAAATTAATTACGTCATTAACACTCGTTTCTCTATTGAAAAAGGATATATTGTTGAAAGTAAACGTGGCGGTGGAGGCTTTATCCGGATTCGAAAGGCGCAAATTTTGTGTAAGGATACATTACAGGAGCTTTTGACGGAAGAAATGATTGGAGATAGTATAACTCAATCATACGGTTACTCTCTCATTGATCGATTAGTGGAAGAAAGATGGATTAGTTTACGAGAAGCCACCTTAATGAAGGTAGCCACCTCAAGACAGGTGCTGATGGTTCATACACCTTTACGAGATCAGCTAAGAGCCAGTATCTTAAAGCATATGATTACATCAATTCTCATAACATAGAAGTTACACCTTTGCAAAAAATAGAATTAACCCTAAAAGTCTGGTTGTACCGATTGACTTGTAAGGAGGTTCTTATTATGAATTGTGAAGAGTGCGGCAAACGTCCCGCAACCTTACATCTTACCAAAATCGTAAATGGTGAAAAGTCTGAGACTCACATTTGCGAGCAATGTGCCAAGGAAAAAGGCGAATATTTCTCAGGCTTTGGTAATTTTGGTCTAAATAATTTATTGGCTGGTCTATTAAATTTTGACCCAATGAACAAAGGTGTCAGCAGTCAACAGATTAACCAAAATACAGTTTCTCCGCTTACGCGTTGCGAAACATGCGGATTAACCTATACACAATTTAGCAAGAGTGGTCGTTTTGGTTGTAGTGATTGTTATAACCATTTTGGAGCTAAACTTGACCCGCTTTTTAGAAGAATTCATGGAAATACCCAGCATATGGGGAAAGTACCTGAACGTACAGGTAGCCAATTAAAGATAAAAAAGGATTTACAGCAACTAAAAACTGCTCTTCAACAGCATATTGCTACAGAGGAGTTTGAAAAGGCAGCGGAAATTAGAGACCGTATTCGTGCACTGGAACAAAAGATTGAACAATCCAAGTGAATAAATGGTGGAGGTGAACATCAAGTATGTCCCTACAGCGTTTTACCCAGCACCCATGGAGCAATTGGATGAAAGGTGAGGGTCCTGATTCTGATATTGTTATTAGTACGCGGTTGCGAATCGCTAGGAACCTACGTCAGCATCCTTTTCCACTCTTAGCTACTGACTCACAAGCAGAAGAGGTCGTACGTAAAGTAAAAGAAGTAATCGATTCGGCTTCTATGAAGAAGAAAGGCTCCTTCGAACTGTTGTCCATGGAGGACATGAAGCCTCTTGAAAAGAGAGTGCTGGTAGAAAAACATCTCATCAGCCCTAATTTGGCTGAGGAATCCAGAAAAGGTGCCGTCATTTTAAGTGAGGACGAATCCATCAGTGTATTGGTCAATGAAGAAGACCATCTACGTATTCAGGTTTTCTTGCCAGGTTTTCAATTGCGGGAAGCCTGGGAAAAAGGAAGCAAGATGGATGATATCTTCGAAAAACAAGTCAATTATGCTTTTGATGAAAAACGAGGCTATTTAACTAGTTGTCCTACAAACGTAGGTACTGGTATACGTGCTTCTGTCATGTTGCATTTACCGGCACTTGTGATGACCCAGCAGATTAATCGAATTTTGCAGGCAATTACTCAAGTAGGCTTGGTTGTTCGCGGTTTGTATGGGGAAGGAAGCGAAGCTGTTGGCAACCTCTTTCAGCTTTCCAATCAAGTGACACTTGGTATGTCGGAAGCAGATATTATCTCAAATCTATACAGCGTTGCAAGCCAAATTATTGAACAAGAGCGAGAAGCGCGTCAGTATTTGCAAGAGCATAATCGCATATCTATTGAGGATAAGATTTTTCGTTCTTATGGGATTTTGACTCATGCCAGAACGGTAGAATCAAAAGAAGCGGCTCAGCGCTTATCTGATGTACGCTTGGGAATAGATTTGGGTTATTTACAAGCATGCAGCCCATTTGTTGTAAATGAACTGTTAGTTAGCACACAACCCGGTTTTTTACAATATGATGCGGGACAGAAATTAACAGCAGAACAACGAGATGAGCGTAGAGCTTATGTCATTCGAGAACGACTAAAAGGCAATTCATAAGAGAAGAGTAATGGAGGTGCTTATACTATGATGTTTGGACGATTTACAGAGCGTGCACAAAAAGTATTAGCTTTAGCATTGGAAGAGGCAGTTCGTTTAGGTCACAAAGATATTGGAACCGAACATGTTCTTTTAGGTCTGATCCGAGAGGGAGAAGGAATTGCGGCAAAAGCACTTCAAGCACTCGGTCTCGGACTTGATAAAATTCAAAATGAAGTGGAATCTTTAATCGGTCGTGCTCCTGAACAACCGGCAAACACGACAAATTATACACCAAACTACACCCCACGAGCTAAGAAAGTAATTGAGCTGTCCATGGACGAGGCTCGCAAGCTAGGTCATACGTACGTGGGAACCGAACATATTTTGTTAGGTCTAATTCGCGAGGGAGAGGGAATTGCTGCGCGAATCATGAACAACCTAGGCATTAGCCTAAATAAAGCACGTCAACAGGTATTGCAATTATTGGGTAGCTCAGAAATGATGTCATCTCATCAGCCTTCTGGAAGCAACTCATCGGCAAACACTCCTACTTTAGATGGATTAGCACGGGACTTGACGGCTATTGCTAAAGAAGGTTCACTTGATCCGGTGATCGGTCGTCAGAAGGAAATTGAACGTGTGATTCAGGTATTGAGCAGACGGACAAAGAATAACCCAGTATTAATTGGTGAACCGGGTGTTGGTAAGACAGCGATAGCTGAGGGTCTCGCCCAAAAAATTGTTAATAATGAGATCCCAGAAACTTTGCGTGATAAACGTGTCATGACTTTAGATATGGGTACAGTGGTAGCCGGCACCAAATATCGTGGTGAATTCGAGGATCGTCTGAAAAAAATTATGGATGAAATTCGACAAGCAGGAAATATTATTTTGTTCATTGACGAGTTGCATACATTAATTGGAGCAGGTGGGGCTGAGGGAGCGATTGATGCATCCAACATTCTTAAACCAGCACTTGCTCGCGGCGAGCTACAATGTGTCGGTGCCACCACGCTGGATGAGTATCGTAAATACATTGAGAAGGATGCCGCGCTCGAACGCCGCTTCCAACCCATTCAAGTAGATGAACCGACTCCTGAAGATGCGATTAAAATCTTAAGCGGTTTACGTGATCGTTATGAAGCCCATCATCGTGTAAAAATTACAGATGAAGCTATTAAGCAAGCGGTAAAATTGTCAGATCGTTATATAACGGATCGCTTTTTGCCAGATAAAGCTATTGATTTAATTGACGAGGCAGCTTCCAAGGTTCGCTTGCAATCCTTTACCGTACCACCTAACCTAAAAGAGCTAGAAGCACGATTAGAAGAGGTTCGCAAAGAAAAGGACGCAGCCGTACAATCTCAGGAATTTGAAGAAGCTGCAGCTTTAAGAGATAAGGAACAAAAACTGCGCGAGGAGCTCGATTCCACTAAGAAGGATTGGAAAGAGAGACAAGGAAAACTAAACATGGAGGTTACTCAGGAGGATATCGCTCATGTGGTAGCTAACTGGACTGGTATTCCTGTTTTAAAATTGAAGGAAGAAGAAACACAACGTCTATTAAAAATGGAAGATATTCTACACGACCGAGTTATTGGACAGGACGAGGCTGTTAAATCAGTTGCCCGTGCAGTACGTCGCGCTCGTGCTGGCTTAAAAGATCCAAAGCGTCCAATTGGTTCGTTTATCTTCTTAGGCCCTACAGGGGTAGGTAAAACAGAATTAGCTCGTGCTGTGGCTGAAACATTATTCGGTGATGAAGATGCCATGATCCGTGTAGACATGTCTGAGTACATGGAGAAGCACACCACTGCCCGTCTAGTCGGTGCGCCTCCAGGATATGTGGGTTATGATGAAGGCGGTCAATTGACAGAAAAGGTTCGCCGTAAACCATACTCAGTTATTTTGCTAGACGAAATTGAAAAGGCACATCCAGATGTCTTTAATATTTTATTACAAGTGCTTGATGATGGAAGATTAACAGACTCTAAAGGACGGACAGTTGATTTCCGCAATACGGTAGTCATCATGACATCCAATGTGGGTGCAAGCATGATTAAGAAAAATAGCTCCCTTGGCTTTACTACAAATGATTCTGAAAAGAAATATCAAGATATGAAAGATAAAGTCATGGATGAATTGAAACGTAGCTTCCGTCCAGAGTTCCTGAACCGTATCGACGAAATTATTGTGTTCCACTCTCTAGAACAGGAGCATATTGAAAAAATCGTTACCTTGATGACCGAGGACTTGCGCAAACGCCTAGTCGAACAGGAGATTGATTTCAAACTAAGCGAAGAGGCTAAGAAAATTCTCGCTAAAGAGGGCTTTGATCCCGCCTATGGTGCACGACCTCTACGTCGAGCGATTCAACGAAATATTGAAGATCGCTTATCTGAGGAATTGCTCAAGGGAACGATCACAAAAGGAGATACCGTTCAGATTGATGCGGAAGACGGCAAATTAACGATAAAACGCTTGGAACAAGTAAAAGTAACAAAATAAACGAATCCTGAAGCAAAACATGGTATAATTTCAGGAGAAAGCAGTATGTATCCCCGAAGATGATTCGGGGATATTTTTTATACATCTAGCATAAATGTAAGGTGATATAAAAATGCTGTCCATTAGCAGGATTTAACAGTAGTTGCACGAACAACAAGTAGAATGAATTTATAGATACGGGAGTATGTTATATGTCAAAAGTAAAAACAAAGTTTGTGTGTCAGGAATGCGGGTACGAAAGTCCTAAATGGCTGGGAAAATGTCCAGGCTGTAATAATTGGAATACGATGGTTGAAGAATTAGAGCGTAAACAAGCTGGTGGTAGAGATCGTGGTATGTCCACTAAACAAAAGGCACAGCCCATCACAGAGGTCATAAGTGAGGAGGAACCAAGATTAGATACCACCTTAGGTGAATTAAACCGTGTCTTAGGTGGCGGTTTAGTTTTGGGATCGTTGGTGCTTGTTGGGGGAGATCCGGGGATCGGAAAGTCTACCTTACTTCTCCAAACTTCTTTTGCTCTTGCACATCAGAATAATAAAGTGTTGTATATCTCCGGTGAGGAGTCTGTTAAACAAATTAAAATGCGAGCTGATCGCCTTGGTGTACAAACATCAAATCTGCTAGTAGTGACGGAGACTGATTTGGAGCAGGTGGAGGAGCAAATAACGTTTGTCGACCCTGATGTGGTCATTATTGACTCAATCCAAACCATTTTTCATCCTGCTGTCACATCCGCAGCAGGGAGTGTAGCTCAGGTCCGAGAGTGTACCAGCCATCTGATGCGAATAGCAAAAAGTAAAGGTATCGCTATCTTTATTGTCGGACATGTTACAAAAGAAGGAGCAATTGCTGGACCGCGTATGCTTGAGCATATGGTTGATGCTGTTCTTTACTTTGAAGGAGATCGACATAATACCTTCCGTATTTTACGAGCGGTTAAAAATCGATTTGGTTCCACAAATGAAATGGGTATTTTTGAAATGAAAGAAAAAGGGCTAGCTGAAGTAGAAAACCCATCTGAGTTATTCTTAGCGGAACGGCCAATTGGAGTTGCTGGATCAACAGTAGTAGCAAGTATGGAAGGAACTCGACCCGTGCTTGTTGAACTACAGGCATTAGTTTCCCCAACCAGCTTTGCTACTCCTCGTCGAATGGCAACAGGGGTAGATCATCAGCGAATTGCTATGATTATGGCCGTTTTGGAGAAACGAGTAGGCTTAATGCTGCAAAATCAAGATGCCTATGTAAACGTAGCGGGTGGGGTTCGATTAGATGAGCCTGCTATTGATTTAGCGATTGCGGTAAGCATTGCTAGTAGTTTTCGAGATCATTCAACGAACCCATATGATGTAGTGATTGGAGAAATAGGTTTAACAGGCGAAGTCCGCGGTGTTTCTCGAATTGAGCAACGTATACGCGAAGCGGAAAAGCTGGGCTTTAAGCGGGTCATTATTCCAGAGAGAAGCATGCGAGGACTAGAAAAGCCTGCTGGGATTGAGGTAATTGGTGTGAAAAATGTGGAGGAAGCTTTGCAATATGCAATAAGGGGGTAGCTATATTTGATGTTGGATGCTTTGCGTTTTGTCGCTCCAGGTACGCCTTTTCGTGAGGGGCTGGAAAACGTTCTACATGCCAAAACAGGCGCTTTAATTGTTGTGGGATGTAGTCCACAGATGAAAAACATCATTGACGGTGGTTTTTATATTGACTGTGAATTTACTCCAGCCCATTTATATGAATTGGCCAAAATGGATGGAGCTATTATTGTCAGCGAGGACGCTAAGCGGATTTTATATGCCAACACACAGCTATTGCCCAGCGGGGCTGTTGTTTCGAATGAAACGGGAACAAGGCATCGTACAGCCGATCGTACAGCACGATTAACGAACCATTTGGTTATTGCCATTTCGCAAAGGCGCAATGTCATTACGTTATACCAAGGAACTCAGCGCTATGTTATTAAAGATATTAGCGTTATTTTGGCGAAAACGAATCAAGCACTGCAAACTTTGGAAAGATATAAGATGGTATTAGAGCAGGGGCTTACGAATCTAAGTGCGTTAGAATTTGAACAATTAGTCACTGTTCATGAAATTGTATCGGTTATGCAACGGATTGAGATGGTCATCCGTATAAAGTTAGAGATGAAAAAATATATCCTGGAATTAGGTACGGAGGGTCGATTAATTAACCTACAGCTAGAAGAGCTTGTGTTCAATGTGGAGCAAGAGGCAGAGCTACTCATTTTAGACTATGCAAAAGATGATAAGGTGGATACTAAGCACGTCTTAAATGAAATGAGTAAGCTAAGTCCAGAGGAATTAATGGATCCAAGTGTCTTTCTTCGACTATTGGGGTATATAAATATGAATAAGCTGTCGGACGAGATAGTAATGACACGTGGATATCGATTGCTTAGTAAAATATCTAGACTTCCTTCCACTGTTATTTGCAATCTCATTTGCCACTTTGGTAATCTGCACTTCATTATGATGGCTACTATCGAGGAATTGGACGATGTAGAAGGAATTGGTGAGATTAGAGCGCGTGCCATTAAGGACGGATTGAAAAGAATCCAGGAACAAGTGTTCATTGACAGGCACATTTAGTTCTATTAGTATGAAGGAATTATGCTACGGTTTTTTTAAAAAAGTCAACAGGTATAAATTACCCCCTTTTTCTACTCTTACCAATTACGATTAGCCGTAGGGATAGAATATCGTGGGATGATAATTAACGGAGGTAGACTATGATTGTGAAAGCATTGCCGAACATGCTCACTCTAGGCAACCTATTTTTAGGTATAGTAGCAATGATCTTGGCATTTAACGATTATGTTGATTTCGCAGCCATTACAGTAATCGTCGGTATGCTGTTGGACGGTTTGGATGGGCGTGTAGCACGTATGTTAAATGCACAAAGTGAATTTGGAAAAGAATTGGACTCATTATCGGACGTTATATCTTTTGGGGTCGCACCGGCCTTTATCATGTATGTAGTTGCATTGCAGGAAATCAGTGTAGTAGGTATTATCATCACGGCTCTTTTCCCTATTTGTGGAGCTTGTCGTTTAGCGCGTTTTAATGTACAAGCGGGTGTTCCTGGCTACTTTATCGGCTTGCCTATTACGGCTGCTGGTGGTGTACTAGCTACACTGGCATTGTTTCATGAAGTATTTCCAACAACCATCTTGGCACTTGGAATGCTGATGCTTGCTTACCTTATGGTATCTCGCGTAAAATACCCAAACTTCAAAAAAGTAGGGATTCCGAAGTCAGCATATTGGATTGCTCCCATAATCATCGTTGGTGTGATTGTTATTGCGATTATGTTCCCGAATCAAATTTCCAAACTGGTATTTGTGCCGCTCGCACTATATGCTTTGTATGGGATAAAAAAAAACGTTGAATATTTTATTCGCAAGGTAAGAAAAAGAGAGTCGCAAGAAGAGAAAAAGCATTATCTATAACTTGATAGGATCAAACAAACAACCCCCCGTTTAACTCAAACGGGGGGTTGCAACTTTCTTGCCGGTTCATCCGTAGTATAGAGAGAACAGAACAATTGGATGCTAGGAGAGATTAAAAACTCCTAACGTATTGAGTCGATCTGTTTCAACTTCGAGTACTTTGGATAAGGAAATATCAGTGACGTTGCAAAGAGCAGCCAAGTAAAATAAGTTTTTTCCAATTTCAGCGGTAAGGATATCCCGGCAGTGCTCACAAAGCTGTCCCGAAAAATGCGTGTCTAGATGAGGCTGGTTATCGTGTAAGGAACTTGCTGGATCAAAGGCTTGCTTTAAGGCAGTAATCTCCACGCATCCACAATCAGTTACTGCTTTCGTCAAGGCCCGGTTTGTTCGAGCGCTGGACTCCTGCAGCTTAGACATGACATCTAAAATACTCCGATGTCTAATCAGTAGGTTGGAAACTTGTTCTTGAAAATCCTTGATTTCACTAGACAATAGTATTCACCTCTGTTCTCTGATGAGGGGGAGTCAGAAAATTCTATTCACTTGATTATGGTTTATTATAGAAACTCCATAATCCATCTGTCAAACCTTAGAATTTTTGCTGGCTTTTTCAAATTTATATTTTTTTGATTGACGTATATGTTTAAGCTGTGTTAAAATTTCCGGCTATTTGACACTATAAAAAATATTTTGTTATAGTGAGGGGAAAGAGATATGAGACAAACCATTCAAATCATTTGCAGGAGACTAGGTTTTTTTGTTAGATCTTCTGTCTATATTAATAAGAGGAGGTGAGCCTATGTTAAAACGAATCTGTAAGTTTTTCTTTGTTATCATTGGTGGAGGACTGGGGTATCAGTTTGGGCCCGCATTTTTCTCATTTTTGAATGATTTGCTCAATTTTGGAGAAGTTCCACGTCCAGCATACATTGGGGCTGTGCTAGGAGTGATTTTGTTTTACCTATTGGCAAATACGTTGGTGGATTACTTGGTGAATGCAATCCGCTGGGGTGAAGAAAAGCTATTGACACTCCCTATTACTGATGTCATGTTTGGAGCCTTAGGTTTGATTATCGGACTTATCGTTGCCTTTTTATTATTCCTACCGATCAATAGTATACCTGTCCCAGTTCTCGGTGATTTCTTACCACTTCTTGTTTCCGGTTTGCTTGGTTACTTAGGCTTTCAGGTGGGATTTCGTAAAAGAGACGAAATTATGTCGGTATTTTCTATAGGTCGCAAAGAGAAAAGCAAAAAGGAAAGCGGAGGCATTGGTGCCAACGTTGAGCATAAAGTTCTGGATACTAGCGTCATTATCGACGGTCGCATTGCTGATATCTGTCGCACCGGCTTTATCGAGGGAGCGCTTGTTATCCCAGGGTTTGTACTTGAAGAATTACAACATATTGCTGATTCGTCTGATGCACTAAAAAGAAACCGTGGTCGCAGAGGTTTGGACATTCTAAACAAAATTCAAAAAGAATTAAAGGTTAATGTTCAAATTTATGAAGGAGATTTTGAAGAGATTGCGGAAGTGGATAGTAAATTAATTAAGCTAGCAAAGGTGCTTAATGGTAAAGTGGTTACCAATGACTTCAACTTAAACAAGGTCTGTGAATTGCAAGGTGTTCCAGTTCTTAATATCAATGATTTGGCCAATGCGGTTAAACCTGTGGTCCTGCCGGGTGAAGAATTACATGTGCAGGTAATTAAAGACGGAAAAGAGTACGGTCAAGGTGTAGCTTATCTTGATGACGGTACTATGATCGTAGTAGAAGGCGGCCGTGATTATATTGGGTTGGAGATTGATGTGCTGGTAACCAGCGTGCTACAGACATCGGCAGGCCGCATGATCTTCGCGAAGCCAAAGATGCTGGAGAAGGCATTGTAGCGCATTGATAACATAATGGAGAGGGTACGTGTGGAAACAAGCGTGGTGATCGTTGCCGCTGGAAAAGGGAAACGAATGAAGGCTGGTAAGAATAAGATATGGTTGCATTTACAGCATAAGCCGATTTTTCAGCATACGGTTGAAGCTTTCATTCAACATCCAGGAATTTCCGAGGTAGTTCTGGTGATAAATGAACAAGATTACGAGGATATGGATCGATGGCGAAAGAGCATGCCATATTCAGTGATCTTGGCTATAGGTGGTGCAGAGCGTCAAGATAGTGTGCGAAATGGACTTGAAGCTCTATCGGAGAGCTGTACGCATGTATTAATCCATGATGCAGCAAGACCTTTTATCACGGCTGAGCAAATTTCTGGAATCATAACCAAATTAAAAGATCATCAGGCAGTTGTTGTAGCGGTTCCTGTAAAGGATACGATTAAAATCGTAGGTCCAGATGGAGTCGTGCAAGCAACCCCGGCACGCGAGAGCTTGTGGGCGGTTCAAACCCCACAAGCTTTTCCACTTTCACTCGTAAAAGAAGCGCACCAGTTTGCACTTGAACAGGGAAAAGTAGGAACAGATGATGCGATGCTCGTAGAAATGCTTGGATACCCAGTTACAATTGTTGATGGTAGCTATGAAAACATCAAGGTGACAACTCCTGATGATCTCTGGTTTGGGGAAGAGATTATGAAGAGGCGTTCGGAAGAGAGGAAGAGGAGAAAATGAGGATCGGACAAGGTTTCGACGTACATCAACTAGTTGAAGGCAGGCCCTGCATCATTGGCGGTGTAACCATTCCATATGAAAAAGGTTTATTAGGACACTCAGATGCGGATGTACTATTACATACGATTTCTGATGCACTTCTCGGCGCGATTGGAGAGGGAGACATTGGACGGCATTTCCCTGATACTGATCCAGCTTTTAAGGATGCCGATAGTTTACAGCTACTCATCCATGTATGGAATTTGGTAAAAGAGCGAGGATATCAATTAGGAAATGTTGATGCTACGATCATCGCACAAGCGCCTAAAATGGCACCATATATTCCGCAGATGCGTGAAGTAATTGCTAAAGCGCTTGATGCAGATGCTGCTCAGGTGAATATTAAAGCAACCACAACGGAAAAATTAGGCTTTACTGGACGCGGGGAGGGTATCGCTGCACAGGCTGTATGTTTGCTTGTCAATGCGTAAGTCTAGTAGTATCATAAGTTTGGAAGAGATGGGATAAGGATGGTGTCATCATGACAAAGGAAGTTCGTTTGCGCTATGCTCCGAGTCCAACCGGTCATTTGCATATTGGCGGTGCTCGTACAGCGCTATTTAATTATTTGTATGCACGTCGTTTAGGCGGAAAATTTATTGTGCGCATCGAGGATACAGATCAAGTCCGCAATGTGGAAAATGCTGCAGAGAAACAAATGGAAAACTTGAAGTGGCTCGGTGTCGATTGGGATGAGGGCGATGATATCGGTGGCCCATATGGCCCATATCGTTGCATGGACCGCTTGGATATTTATAAAGGATATATTGAACAATTATTAAAAGAGGGAAAAGCGTATTACTGCTATGCAACAAAGGAAGAGCTCGATGCAGAACGCGAAGAGCAGCTTGCACGTAATGAAACCCCTCGTATTTTAGAAAAGCACCGCCATACAACACCAGAACAAAAAGCTGCCTATGAAAAAGAAGGACGAGTTCCTTCTGTTCATTTCATTATGCCAGAAAATCGTTCTTATACAGTAAACGATCTTGTTCGTGGTGAAGTAACCTTTGATTCAAATGAAATGGGCGGAGATTTCGTTATCTGTCGTCCAGATGGTATCCCAACCTATAACTTTGCGGTTGTAATCGATGACCATCTCATGAAAATCAGTCATGTTGTTCGAGGAGAAGAGCATCTGTCCAACACACCTCGTCAATTGATGATCTATGAAGCATTCGGTTGGGACGCACCTCAATTTGCTCACTTAGCCCTTATTTTAAATCAAGAGGGTAAAAAGATGAGTAAACGCGATGAAAGCATTATTCAGTTCATTGAACAATATCGCGATATGGGCTACTTGCCGGAAGCTATTGTGAATTTCCTTGTGTTATTAGGATGGTCTCCAGGTGGGGAACAAGAGATCTTCTCATTAGAAGAGTTGAGCGAGCGATTTAGCTTCGATCGAGTTAGCAAATCCCCGGCTGTATTTGACAGCACTAAAATGAATTGGATGAATAATCATTATCTCAAAGCTAAACCAGTGGATGAGATCGTGGACATGTGCATTCCTCATCTTCAAGAAGCTGGCTTCTTAGAAGAAGAATTGACTACTGAACGTAGAGAATGGGCAAAACAAATCGTAGCACTATATCAAGAGCAAATGTCTTATTGTGCGCAGATTGTACCTCTTTCCGCTCTCTTTTTCTTAGATGAAGTAGTTTATGAAGAGGATGCCAAGGCTGTATTAAAAGAACCTCAAGTAAAAGAGGTACTTGTGAGCTTTAAGGAGCACATTGAATCTGCAGATGAATATAGTGTAGAAACAATCAATGCTTCTTTAAAGGCAGTCCAAAAAGCAACTGGATATAAGGGGAAAGCACTATTTATGCCAGTACGTGTTTCCATTACAGGTCAGGCGCACGGACGTGATCTTGGCCAATCCATTTACTTAATTGGCCGCGAAAAAGTATTGGCACGTCTACATCAAGTGATTTCTAGTCTATAATAAAAACAACATAGATTTTGCACGCGTTGAACAGGAGAAGTACAAGAAAGAGGATTCAACAGAGAGAACGGGATAGGTGGAAGCCGTTTGTAGACTCTTCTTGGAAATGCACCTGGGAGCAACCAATTGAACACAATGTCTATTGAAAGTAGATTGGTCGGGGGACCCGCCGATAAAGGGTATTGAGCGAGATGAACTCTAGTCGTCTTTGGGGTAGAGTTTGATTCATCTAAGCAGAGTGGAACCACGGTAAAAACACCGTCTCTGCGTCTATATAGGCGTAAGAGGCGGTGTTTTTTGCATTCATCTGAGAAAAAGCAACATCCTGCCCTGCTGAAGCCTTGTCAAAACGTAAAGCCTGCTTCGTTTACGATGAAACGTTAAGAAACCGGTGGTCAGGCAAAAGAATAGGGGGAGTCCCATGTTTGCTAGGATGAAGGAAGACATACAGATCGTGTTTGAGCGTGACCCTGCTGCACGGAGTACGTGGGAAGTGGTGCTAACTTATGCAGGGCTTCATGCCATTTGGGGACACCGAGTGGCGAATAGATTATGGAAAAGAGGATGGAAAACCTCAGCTCGTTTCGTTTCTCAAATCACGCGCTTTTTTACAGGAATCGAGATACATCCAGGAGCAACGATTGGTCGGAGAATGTTTATTGACCATGGAGCTGGTGTTGTAATTGGGGAAACTTGTGAGATTGGCGATGATGTAACCATATATCAAGGGGTTACCCTTGGAGGTACAGGAAAAGAAAAAGGAAAGCGTCATCCGACGGTAGGAAACAATGTTATTATCGCCTCTGGAGCAAAAGTGCTCGGTTCATTTAAAATTGGAGATTACTCTAAAATTGGAGCGGGCTCTGTCGTCCTCCAGCCTGTGCCTTCCCACTCAACAGTAGTTGGGATTCCGGGCCGTATTAAGGTGCAAAATGGTCAAAAGGTAGAATGTGATTTGGACCATGTTAATTTACCAGACCCGATATTAGAAATGATTCGGGATATGCAAAAGGAAATTGCTCAATTAAAAGTGGAGCTTGATCAAGTTAAAAAGGAGAAATCAAATAATGAGCATACGCTTATATAACACGATGTCACGCGAAAAAGAGGCCTTTGTCCCGTTAGAGGAAGGCAAAGTGAAAATGTATGTTTGCGGCCCAACCGTTTATAATTATATTCATATAGGGAATGCGCGTCCTGCTATCGTGTTTGATACATTGCGCCGCTATTTGGCATACAAAGGCTATGAGGTTACATTTGTACAAAATATCACTGATGTAGATGACAAACTCATTCGCAAAGCAAATGAAGAGCAGACAACAGTGGCCGAATTGGCTGACCGCTATACGCTAGCATATAATCAGGATCTACAGGGAGTAAATGTCCTGCCACCTGATATTCAACCGCGAGTTATGAATACGATTCCAGAAATTATTTCCTTTATTGAAGGGTTAATTGAAAAAGGGTTTGCCTACGAGAGTGAGGGCGATGTCTATTTCCGCACTAATCGCTTCAAAGAGTATGGCAAACTATCTCATCAGCCCCTAGATGATTTGCAAGCAGGGGCACGCATTGAAGTAAATGAAAAGAAAGAGAATCCGCTTGACTTTGCCTTGTGGAAAGCGGCTAAGCCTCAAGAAATTTCTTGGGAGAGCCCTTGGGGAGCGGGCCGTCCTGGCTGGCATATTGAGTGCTCTGCGATGGCCCTTCGCTTCTTAGGAGAGTCCATTGATATTCATGCAGGTGGAACAGATCTTACTTTCCCTCACCATGAAAATGAAATTGCACAGTCAGAGTGCTTTACAGGCAAACCGTTCGCTCGATACTGGATGCATAACGCAATGCTTAACATCGACAACGAAAAGATGTCTAAGTCCTTGGGCAATTTTTTGTTAGCACGCGACCTGATTGCAAAATACACTGGTCAACTCATTCGCTTTTTCATGCTAAGCGGCCATTATCGCAGTCCGATTAATTTCAGTGATGAAATGCTGGAGCAAGCAGCGAATGGATTAGAACGGATTAAAAATGCATATGTAAATCTGGGGCATCGTCTCAATACGGCGCGCGGGGAAGAGCCAAATGGCTTAGCACAGGAGCAAGCGCAGTTAATTGAGAGCTTGCGTAAGCGTTTTGAGGAAGAGATGGATGATGATTTAAATACTGCTAATGGAATTACAGTATTGTTTGACATTGCCAAGGAAGCTAATCTATATACGCGTCATGATAACGTAGGGGCTACGGAAATCAAAGCTTACCGCCAGTTGCTAGAAGAGCTGAGCTCTGTATTAGGGTTAATTGTGCAGGAAGAGGCTACTTTGCTAGATGAAGAGATTGAGCTTTTAATAGCAGAACGCACAGAAGCTCGAAAGGCTCGAAACTTTGCTCGTTCTGATGAAATCCGCGATCAACTACAAGAGATGGGAATTATCCTTGAAGATACACCACAGGGTATTCGCTGGCGTCGAAAATAAGGAGCAATAACATGATGATAGAAAGAGATACACTAGCCCGTGATCCTAAACTTATTAATCCGCTAGTGCTCGCCTATTTAGGGGATGCTACGTACGCTCATTACGTGCGCTGTCATTTGATAACGCAAGGGATTGCAAAACCAAATCTGCTGCATAAAACGGCAAATCGCTATGTGGCTGCAAAAGCGCAGGCGACTATCCTGCACCATCTCCTTCCTTCTTTGACGGAGGAGGAGATGGTGCAAGTCAAGCGGGGAAGAAATGCTAAGTCGGGATCAAGTGCCAAGAATGCTAACATTGTTGATTATCGGCATGCTACAGCATTTGAAGCCTTGGTCGGTTATTTATATTTGAATGGTGAAGACAAGCGATTGCAGGAGATTATTCAACAAGCGTTTGCGATCGTGGAAGGAGAATAAATGAAATGAATGAAGAGTGGATTTTGGGTAAAAACCCCGTTATCGAAGCTTTGCGCTCGGGACGTACTATTAATAAGATATGGATGGCTGAAGGTGCTAATAAAAACCAGATGGGGCCTATCTTCACGCTAGCAAAGGAGCTTGGAGTGGTGATTACCACGGCTAACCGAAAGAAGTTGGATCAATTGGTTAGCTCAGATAACCATCAAGGAGTTATTGCTTCAGTAGCGGCGTACGACTATGTGGAGATAGATGATATTTTGGCTAAGGCAGAAGAGAGAAATGAAGTACCTTTTGTCATTATTTTAGATGAGCTGGAAGATCCGCATAATTTAGGCTCGATTCTGCGGACTGCTGATGCAGTTGGAGCGCATGGCGTTATTATACCAAAACGCCGATCTGTTTCTTTGACAGCAACCGTTGCGAAAGCATCTGCTGGAGCGATTGAATATGTACCGGTTGCCCGTGTGACCAATATTGTACGTGCCATGGAGGAACTAAAAGAAAAGGGCTTCTGGATTGGGGGTACAGATGCGGCAGGAAAACAGGATTTCCGAGAAGGGGATTATACCATGCCGTTTGCTTTGGTAATTGGTAGTGAGGGGAAGGGAATGAGTCGTCTTGTACGCGAGAATTGCGACTTCCTTTATCGTTTGCCGATGGTTGGACAAGTTACTTCGCTGAATGCTTCGGTTGCGGCGGCTATTCTAATGTATGAGGTATATCGAGGACGAAACCCACTCTTACCTAGAGGAAAATGAAATGGCTAAAAGAAAGAGCAAGCAACTGCTCATTGTAGATGGCTATAACATTATTGGGGCTTGGCCACAGTTGCGCGTCTTAAAGGATCAGGATCAGATGGATGAGGCGCGCGACCTCCTCATTTCTCAATTAGCTGAATACCAAAGCTACTCAGGAACCAAAGTCATTGTCGTTTTTGATGCCTATAAAATACCGGGAATCGGAAAAAAACAGGAAGATTTTAAGATTGAGGTTTATTTTACGAAGAAAAAAGAGACGGCTGACGAAAAAATTGAACGACTTGTTCATGAGTTTTTCGAGAAAAATCGACAAATATATGTAGCTACATCCGACTATACCTCGCAGCGGGTTATTTTTGGACAGGGAGCTCTGCGGAAATCGGCGCGAGAGCTGTTATTAGAAGTAGAAAATGCCCAAAAGGAAATTAATCAAACAGTAAAAGAAACAAATGAAGACCAGCATTTTTCACGGATTCCGTTAAATGATGAAATAGCGAAAATCTTCGAAAAATGGAGAAGAGAGTAAAACGCATTTGGTTGACGCTATTTTATCGATTCATGTATAATAACACTATCTTATGTAACCAGGTGTCGGAGGGATAATAGTGAGTGTTGACCTCAAGGAGTTGAAACATACTCAATATGATCTGATGTCCGACGAAGAAGTAGTAGAGTTAGTACGAGAGAACGATGCTGAGGCCCTAGAATACCTGATCAATAAGTACAAAAATTTCGTACGGGCCAAAGCTCGTTCTTATTTTTTGATCGGGGCGGACCGTGAAGATATTGTACAGGAGGGCATGATTGGCCTATACAAATCTATACGGGATTTTAGAGGGGACAAGCTCACTTCGTTTAAGGCATTTGCCGAGTTATGCATTACCCGTCAAATCATTACAGCGATAAAGACGGCAACTAGGCAGAAGCACATTCCTCTTAACTCTTACGTATCGTTGGACAAGCCCATCTATGATGAGGATTCGGATCGAACATTGCTTGACGTGATTTGTGGAACAAAGGTAACTGATCCTGAAGAGCTGTTTATTAATCGAGAAGAATTTGACGACATTGAAGGGAAAATGAGTGAAATTCTTAGCGATTTGGAACGTCAGGTACTGATGCTTTATCTGGATGGACGTTCCTATCAACAGATTGCAGTCGAGTTGGATCGCCATGTAAAGTCTATCGACAATGCATTGCAACGAGTGAAACGAAAATTGGAACGATATTTAGAAGGTAGAGAAGTGCAACTGTAATTTGGAGTTTTACAAAATTGTCTATAGCATGTATTCGGCTATAAACAAAAAAATCCTGTTTTTTGTCGAATTATATTCAAGGAAAAATTAGTTAGAACGATAGTGTATAAAATTGTCAAGGCATTTCGTTGACATTAAGCTAGCTGATGTGATAAATTTGTTTGGTAGCCATAGAGTTGATTCTATGGTTACTTCTATGAACATACGGAAAAAAGTAGCGGTTTTTCCCGAGTTTATTTGGGTTGTAGTTATAGTCTTTAGGTAACAGAAAAGATGGAGGTGGCAATGATGCGAGTAAACATTACATTAGCGTGCACCGATTGCGGTGATCGTAACTATATCAGCACGAAGAACAAGCGTACGAACCCTGAGCGCATCGAAAAGAAGAAGTATTGCTCCCGTGATAAAAAGCACACAGTTCATCGTGAAACTAAATAATGATGAACGAGAAGTCTGGAGGTAGCAATATGAATATCTTTTCCAGAACAGGTTCGTTTTTAAAAGATGTTGTCTCTGAATTGAAAAAAGTCCGCTGGCCGAATCGCAAAGAGCTGGTTAGCTATACAACAGTCGTTGTGCTTGCGATTACGTTCTTAGCGGTATTTATGTTTGTGGTGGACTTTGGAATTTCAGAGCTAATCGGTCTTATTATTAAGAAGTAGGTAATATTCGGGTCTTAGGAGGGACGGACGTCTAACGTCCTCGTGGATATGGAAAAAGCGTGGTATGTCGTTCATACTTACTCTGGGTATGAAAACAAGGTTAAAGCGAATCTGGAAAAACGTGTTGAGTCTATGGGCATGGAAGACAAAATCTTTCGGGTGCTTGTTCCTACTGAGGAAGAAGTAGAGAATAAAGACGGTAAAAAACGCACAGTTACCAAAAAGGTATTTCCTGGATACGTGCTTGTTGAAATGGTTATGACGGACGATTCATGGTATGTCGTGCGGAATACCCCAGGGGTCACGGGTTTTGTCGGATCCACTGGAGCTGGTTCCAAACCAACAGCGTTGCTTCCTGAAGAAGCGGATACAATTCTCAAAACAATGGGATTTGAAGCGCCGAAAGTTAGGATCGATTTTGAGCTTCGCGACATGGTTACTGTAAAGGATGGTCCTTTCACAGGTCGCGATGGAGAAATCATTGAAATTCTGGCCGACAAACAAAAAATTCGCGTGCTATTGGATATTTTCGGTCGCGAGACACCAGTTGAATTAGATTATACACAAGTTGAAAAAATGGATTAAGAACTCATCTTGAAAAGTATCGTTTCATATGATACAGTTCTTGATGATTCTAGAATCTGCAGACGAATGCGGTTCTCAATCTCACTACTGATTAACTTATGTGGTTTTTTGGTAGAGTGGGAGGGGCGAGTACCCCGCATTACCACACACGAAGAAGGAGGTGTATTACGTGGCTAAGAAGGTAATCCGCGTAATTAAACTACAAATTCCAGCAGGTAAGGCAAACCCTGCACCTCCAGTAGGTCCGGCACTCGGTCAAGCTGGGGTTAATATCATGGGCTTCTGTAAAGAATTTAACGCTCGTACAGAGAGTGAAGCAGGAATGATCATTCCAGTAGAAATTACTGTATTTGAAGATCGTTCTTTCACATTCATTACAAAAACTCCACCGGCAGCAATTTTATTGAAAAAAGCAGCAGGAATCGAGTCTGGTTCTGGCGTGCCTAACAAAACAAAAGTTGCTACTTTGAAACGTGATAAAGTTCGTGATATCGCGATTTTGAAACAACCGGATCTAAACGCAGCTTCTGTTGAAGCAGCTATGCGTATGGTTGAAGGTACTGCCCGTTCCATGGGTATCGTAATCGAAGACTAATTTGTCTTTGATTGCTTGTTAAGGGTGAGTTACAAGCTTTGGACCTCATCCTGTGGGAGGATTAAACCGCTACGACCACATTGAAGGGAGATTTGCAAATGCCTAAGCATGGTAAAAAATATCTAGAAGCTACAAAGCAGATCGATAAGACTAAAGTTTATCCTGTAGCTGAAGCGATCGAGCTAGTGAAAAATGTAGCTTCTGCTAAATTTGATGAAACAGTTGAAGCAGCGTTCCGTTTGGGTGTAGATCCAAAACGTGCTGATCAACAAATTCGTGGTGCTGTTGTATTGCCACACGGTACTGGTAAAGTACAACGTGTTCTTGTATTTGCTAGAGGTGAAAAAGCGAAAGAAGCTGAAGCAGCTGGAGCAGATTACGTAGGCGATGCAGACATGCTTGCTAAAATCCAAGGTGGATGGTTTGAGTTCGACGTTATCGTTGCTACTCCAGACATGATGGGTGAAGTAGGTAAATTGGGTCGCGTATTAGGTCCTAAAGGTCTAATGCCAAACCCTAAAACTGGAACTGTAACATTCGATGTTACAAAAGCAGTTAATGAAATCAAAGCTGGTAAGATCGAATACCGTGTAGAAAAAGGTGGTATCATCCACGCTCCTATCGGTAAAGTATCCTTTGATGTTCAAAAACTAACTGAAAACCTTGCAGCTCTGACAGATGCGCTTAACCGTGCAAAACCAGCAGCAGCTAAAGGTATTTACATGAAGAGCGTATCTATCAGCTCCACTATGGGTCCTGGTGTACGTGTTGATGTAAAATAATTACAGTTGACTTCTACTAGAGAAGTTGATAATATATAACCTGTTGTTAAAGAGAATATTGTCATGCCGCAGACAGAAGGTGCAATGAACCGAATGGCAAGTTGCTTAATTCCCTTCCGAGGTGTGTACTGTTAATAGATTAGCTCTGTTGATATGTGCCCTCGCGAACGTCTGCGAGGGCATTTTCAATTTACATTAGGATTGATTGCACGGGAGGTGTAACAAATGGCAGAAATTCGTCCAACTGTTATCCGTGAAGAGAAAGCACAAGTTATCAGCGAAATCGCTACTAAGTTACGCGAAAGTCAAACAACTGTAGTAGCTGACTATCGTGGTCTTACAGTTGCTCAGGTAACTGAACTTCGTAAACAATTGCGTGAAGCTGGCGTTGAATTTAAAGTATACAAAAATACTTTGGCTCGTTTAGCTACAGCTCAAGAAAACTTGAGCGATTTGGACCAATACCTTTTGGGACCAAACGTAATTGCTTTCTCCAAAGATGACGTAATTGCTCCTGCGAAGATCATCGCTGACTTCGCAAAGAAAAATGAAGCACTTGAAATCAAAGGTGGAGTTATTGAAGGTAAAGTAGTAGGCGCTGCTGAAATCAAAGCACTTGCTGCACTACCATCTCGCGAAGGTTTGTTGTCTATGCTTCTCAGCGTACTACAAGCACCAGTTCGCAACTTCGCGCTTGCGGTTAAAGCTGTTTCCGAACAAAAAGAAGGCCAAGGTGCCTAATTCGTTATAAGAAAGATTGGAGGACAATAAAATGAATCATGAGCAAATTTTAGAAGCTATCAAAGGTATGTCCGTTCTTGAATTGAACGATCTAGTAAAAGCAATCGAAGAAGAGTTTGGTGTAACTGCTGCAGCTCCTGTAGCTGTTATGGCTGGTGGCGCTGAAGCAGCTGCTGAGCAAACTGAGTTCACTGTTAACCTAGTTAGCGGTGGAGCTTCCAAAATCAACGTAATCAAAGTTGTTCGCGAAATCACTGGTCTTGGCTTGAAAGAAGCTAAAGACTTGGTAGATAACGCTCCTAAAGCTCTTAAAGAAGGCGTTTCTAAAGACGAAGCTGAAGGCATGAAAGCTAAGCTTGAAGAAGCAGGTGCAACTGTAGAAGTTAAGTAATTCTTCTACTGTCTATAGAGAAATCCCCCTTACCTATAAAGGTTGGGGGATTTCTGCTATCTAGGCTTATTTCATTTTAATGAATTGCTTGGGAAAGGAGGCAAGAGGATGAGTGATCATTATTACACAAACCGACCACAATCGGCACATGAGGAAGCTGAATTTGATTTTGAGCTGCGTGGAAAAACCTATCACTTTACTACCGATAGTGGTGTTTTTTCTCGGGAACGAATTGATTTTGGGAGCGTGCTCTTAATAGAAACCATGCAGTTTTCGGAACGTGCACGCGTTCTTGATGTAGGCTGTGGCTACGGTCCGATAGGGTTTGCGGCTGCATCGATAGCTAACAAGGGTCTCGTTACCATGATTGATATAAATGAACGAGCAGTAGCGCTTGCGAAACGGAATGCAGAGCGAAATGGTATTTCCAATGTGGAGATTATGGTCAGTGACCTTTACGAACAAGTAGAGGGTAGAGAGTTTGATGTTATCTTAACCAATCCTCCCATCCGAGCTGGAAAAGAGACGGTGCATCACATTTTCACGGAAGGCTATAAGCTTTTGGCGCCTGATGGTGAGATGTGGGTTGTTATTCAAAAAAAGCAAGGCGCACCATCTGCTATTAAAAAATTAGAAGAATATTTTCGAGAGGTAGAAACTGTCGAAAAAAGCAAGGGTTATTTTATAATTCGAGCAATAAAATGACCAAATCTCCTTGACGAGGCATTTTCCTTATGTTAACATTATAAAATGTCAATATGGGTTAAATGTCTAAACTGAGCGATTCCTGATTTGTCAACACCTTTTTATGCTGATTTTTTAGCGTAGAGGGTTAAAGCTGTAAAAGGTTGGGAATTCTTTTAGAATAGAGTTTTTTATCAAAAATGAGGTTAAATGGTTAACCCATTTTTATTTTTGTGTCTTCAGCGTCTGGTGTTATATTGCTAGATGCTTTCCGTTTTCCTAAATATTAAGAGGGAAGACATGTTGCGGTCAACATCTAATAAAGGATGTTGCAACAAATAGTGAGGGGTGAATGAGTTGGCAGGTAAACTGGTCCAGAGCGGTAAGCACCGCCAGCGTCGCACGTATTCTCGAATCAACGAAGTACTGGGACTACCTAACCTAATCGAAATTCAGCAAAAATCCTACCAATGGTTTTTGGATACTGGTTTAAGAGAAATGTTCCAAGACATTTCGCCAATCCAAGACTTTACTGGTAATTTAGTGCTGGAGTTTATTGATTATAGTCTTGGTGAGCCTAAATACGGCGTAGACGAGTCGAAGGAACGTGATGTAACGTATGCTGCTCCATTGCGTGTTAAAGTACGTCTTCTAAACAAAGAGACGGGCGAAGTGAAGGAGCAAGAAGTCTTTATGGGAGATTTCCCACTGATGACAGAAACGGGTACCTTCATTATAAATGGAGCGGAGCGCGTTATTGTCAGTCAGCTCGTTCGTTCCCCTAGTGTTTACTATAACACTAAAATTGATAAGAACGGTAAACAGACTTTTAGCGCTACTGTTATTCCGAACCGTGGAGCATGGCTTGAACTTGAAACCGATGCGAAAGATATTATTTATGTGCGTATCGATCGTACTCGTAAAATTCCAGTTACAGTATTACTTCGTGCTTTAGGTTTTGGAACTGATAAAGATATTCTAGACCTGCTTGGTCATGACGAGAAATTCGTTAACAACACGCTTGAAAAAGATAACACCGATTCTACTGAGAAAGCTTTGATCGAAATCTATGAGCGTTTGCGTCCAGGTGAACCACCTACAGTTGAGAACGCGAAGAGCTTATTGATCTCTCGCTTCTTTGATCCAAAGCGCTATGATTTAGCATCAGTAGGTCGCTATAAAATGAACAAAAAGCTCCATATTAAAAACCGCCTATTCAACCAACGTCTTGCTGAGACGCTGATTGATAAAACAACAGGTGAAATCATTGCAGAAGCGGGTCAAATTATTGACCGTCGTGTTATGGAAAAGATTCTTCCGATGTTGGAGGGTGGCGTAAACTATGTGGACGTACGTACACATGGTGGAGTTCTAGAAAATGAAACGATTACTCTTCAATCTATAGATATCTTTGATGAAGAAGGTAAAGTAGTTAAGGTTATCGGTAATGCGAATATTGATATGTCTGTAAAGCATATTACTCCAGCAGACATCGTTTCGGCAATTAACTATTTTATTAACCTACTGCATCGTGTAGGTACTACAGACGATATCGACCATTTGGGTAACCGTCGTCTGCGTTCTGTAGGTGAATTGTTACAGAATCAATTCCGTATCGGTCTTTCTCGTATGGAACGCGTGGTTCGTGAACGCATGTCCATTCAAGATCAAAATCAAATTACACCGCAGGCTTTGATTAACATCCGTCCTGTGATCGCGGCAATCAAAGAGTTCTTTGGTAGCTCCCAGCTTTCGCAGTTCATGGATCAAACGAATCCGCTTGCTGAGTTAACACATAAACGCCGTTTGTCCGCATTAGGACCTGGTGGTTTGACGCGTGAACGCGCTGGTTTCGAAGTGCGGGACGTGCATCACTCTCACTATGGACGTATGTGTCCGATCGAGACTCCAGAGGGACCAAACATCGGTTTGATCAACTCCTTGTCTACGTTTGCTCGTATTAATGATTACGGCTTTATTGAAACACCTCGCCGTAAAATTAATCCTGAAACAGGCGTTGTATTGTCTGAGATTGAATACCTGACTGCTGATGAAGAGGATGTATATAACGTAGCTCAGTCGAATCAGCCACTAGCTGAAGATGGCAGATTTGCTAACGAGATGGTTATTTGCCGCCGCAAAGGTGAAATCCTTAACGTTCCTCGCGATAAGGTAGACTTTATGGACATCTCTCCTAAGCAGGTTGTGTCAGTTGCGACAGCGTTGATTCCGTTCCTTGAGAACGATGACGCCAACCGTGCCCTAATGGGATCAAACATGCAACGTCAGGCCGTTCCTTTGCTAATTCCTCAAGCTCCATTTGTAGGAACTGGTATGGAACATAAAGCAGCGCAAGACTCCGGTGTTGCGGTTGTTGCAAAATGGCCTGGAAAAGTAGAGCGTGTAACAGCTCGCGAAGTAACTGTTCGACGTTATATAGAGGTTGACGGCAAACAAGTTCTCGGAGACCTAGATAAATATAAAATGCACAAATTTATCCGTTCTAACCAAGGGACTTGCATTAACCAACGTCCGATTGTAAAACCTGGCGATATTATCGAAAAAGGCGATATCATCGGTGATGGTCCGTCCACTGAGAAGGGCGAATTGGCGCTTGGTCGCAACGTTATCGTAGCGTTTATGACTTGGGAAGGTTATAACTACGAGGATGCGATCTTGCTAAGTGAAAAACTGGTTAAAGATGACGTCTACACGTCCATTCATATTGAAGAATATGAATCCGAAGCGCGTGATACGAAGCTAGGACCAGAAGAGATTACACGCGATATTCCGAACGTAGGGGAAGAGGCGCTGAAGAATCTTGATGAACGTGGTATCATTCGCGTTGGTGCCGAGATCCGCGATGGCGATATCCTTGTTGGTAAAGTAACGCCTAAAGGTGTAACAGAGCTAACAGCGGAAGAGCGCCTATTGCACGCGATCTTCGGTGAAAAGGCACGCGAAGTTCGTGATACATCACTGCGTGTACCACACGGTGGCTCCGGTATTGTTGTTGATGTAAAAGTATTTACTCGCGACAATGGCGATGAATTGCCTCCAGGTGTTAATCAACTAGTGCGTGTATACATTGCTCAGAAACGTAAGATTTCCGTTGGGGATAAAATGGCCGGTCGACATGGTAACAAAGGGGTTATTGCCCGTATCATGCCGGAAGAAGATATGCCGTTCCTACCGGATGGTTCACCAGTTGAGATCGTCTTGAATCCACTGGGCGTACCATCGCGTATGAACATCGGTCAGGTACTTGAAACACATTTAGGTATGGCTGCTAAATTGTTGGGTATTCACGTAGCGACTCCTGTTTTCGATGGTGCACGTCAAGACGATGTTCTTGATACACTTGAAGAAGCTGGATTAGACCGTGACGGTAAAACCCTTCTATACGATGGCCGTACAGGTGAATCATTCGATCGCCGTGTAACAGTAGGTTGCGTGTACATGCTGAAACTGGCTCACTTGGTTGACGATAAGATTCATGCTCGTTCAACTGGACCATACTCTCTTGTTACGCAACAACCATTGGGTGGTAAAGCCCAATTTGGTGGTCAGCGCTTCGGGGAGATGGAGGTATGGGCGCTTGAAGCATACGGTGCCGCATATACTCTGCAAGAGATCCTCACCGTTAAATCTGACGATGTTGTTGGTCGTGTTAAAACGTACGAAGCGATCGTTAAAGGTGAAAACGTACCAGAACCGGGCGTTCCAGAATCATTCAAAGTATTGATTAAAGAACTTCAAAGCTTAGGTATGGACGTAAAAATCCTCTCTGGAGACGAGCAGGAAATTGAAATGCGCGAAACCGATGATGAGGATGAAGGAACTGGAGAAAAGTTAAATCTCTTACCTGAAAGCATAGGCGCACAAGATGAGTAAGATTCCGGTACAAGAGGGAGGTAACGCCCTGTGATTGACGTCAATAATTTTGAATATATGAAGATTGGTTTAGCTTCTCCCGATAAGATCCGTTCGTGGTCTTTCGGGGAAGTTAAAAAACCTGAAACAATTAACTACCGTACCCTGAAGCCTGAGAAAGATGGTTTGTTCTGTGAGCGTATTTTCGGACCAACCAAGGATTGGGAATGTCATTGCGGTAAATACAAGCGCGTTCGTTATAAAGGTGTAGTCTGTGATCGATGCGGCGTTGAGGTAACTCGTGCAAAAGTGCGTCGTGAACGTATGGGACACATTGAGCTTGCTGCTCCTGTTTCCCACATCTGGTATTTCAAAGGTATCCCAAGCCGCATGGGTCTGGTGCTGGATATGTCTCCACGTTCCCTTGAGGAAGTTATCTACTTCGCTTCTTATGTAGTAGTAGATGCCGGGGATACTCCTTTGGACAAAAAACAACTTTTGTCTGAAAAAGAATACCGTAACTACCGCGAGAAATATGGTCAATCCTTCCAAGCAGCGATGGGTGCTGAAGCAATTCGCCGTTTGCTAGCTGAAATTGATCTTGAAAAAGAAGTAAGCACTCTGAAGGAAGATTTAAAAACTGTACAGGGTCAACGCCGTACTCGTGCGATTAAACGTCTAGAGGTGCTGGAAGCATTCCGTAACTCTGGTAATCGTCCTGATTGGATGGTACTTGACGTATTGCCTGTAATTCCTCCAGAATTGCGCCCGATGGTACAGTTGGATGGTGGGCGTTTTGCGACATCTGACCTAAATGACTTGTATCGTCGTGTGATCAACCGCAACAACCGTCTAAAACGCCTCCTTGAACTTGGCGCGCCAGACATTATCGTACAAAACGAAAAACGTATGCTACAAGAAGCAGTGGATGCGTTGATTGATAACGGTCGTCGCGGACGTCCTGTTACTGGTCCTGGTAACCGTCCATTGAAATCTTTGAGTCATATGCTTAAAGGTAAGCAAGGTCGTTTCCGTCAAAATCTTTTGGGTAAACGTGTTGACTACTCTGGTCGTTCCGTTATCGTAGTAGGACCGAACCTTCGCATGTACCAATGCGGTCTGCCTAAGGAAATGGCGTTGGAACTGTTCAAGCCTTTCGTAATGAAGGAGCTTGTAGCAAAAGGCCTAGCTCATAACATTAAGAGTGCAAAACGTAAAGTTGAACGTATACAGCCTGAGGTATGGGACGTATTGGAAGAGGTAATCAAGGAACATCCTGTATTACTAAACCGCGCTCCTACCTTGCACCGTTTGGGTATTCAAGCATTTGAGCCGGTATTGGTTGAGGGACGTGCGATTCGTCTGCATCCGCTCGTATGTACAGCTTATAACGCTGACTTTGACGGTGACCAAATGGCGGTTCACGTACCATTGTCTGCGGAAGCACAAGCTGAAGCTCGTATCCTAATGCTTGCTGCTCAAAACATCTTGAACCCGAAAGATGGTAAACCAGTTGTTACACCTTCTCAGGATATGGTGCTTGGTTCTTACTATCTGACGCTGGAGCGCAGAGGAGATGTGGGTGAAGGTTCTATCTTCCGTGACCCTGCTGATGCGATTGCAGCTTATGAGAATGCATATATCACGCTGCAAACACGCATCCTTATTCCGGCTAAGAGCTTGAGCAAAACTTCATTTACGGAAAAACAGCAGGATGCATTGCTAGCAACTACGGTAGGTAAAGTAATCTTTAATGAAATTTTCCCTCCAGAGCTGCCATACATTAATGCTCCTACAAGAGACAACCTTCAGAACCAAGTTTCTGATGAGTACTTTATGTTTGAAAAAGGTCAGGATACTACTGCTTTTATTAAGAGCTTGAAGGATCCGGGTGCTGTTAAAAAAGGCTTCTTGGGAACAATCATTGCTGAATGCTTCCGTCGCTTTGGAACAACCATGACCTCTGAAATTCTTGATAAAATAAAAGAATTGGCATTTAAATACTCAACAAAAGCTGGTATTACGATTGCCGTTGCCGATATCGTAGTTCCATCTGAAAAACAATCCATTCTTAGCAGTGCTGATGAGAAAGTAAATGCGGTAATGACGCAATTCCGTCGTGGTTTAATTACCGAAGATGAGCGTTATGACCGTGTTATCTCCATCTGGTCAAAAGCTAAAGATGAAGTTACTGACGTTCTCATGAAATCCATGGATCAATTCAATGCGATTTACATGATGGCTAACTCCGGAGCCCGTGGTAACGTGTCCCAGATTACTCAGCTAGCTGGTATGCGTGGTCTGATGGCAAACCCGTCAGGTCGAATCATCGAGTTACCGATCAAATCCAACTTCCGTGAAGGTTTGACGGTATTGGAATACTTCATCTCTACGCATGGTGCGCGTAAAGGTTTGGCCGATACAGCCCTGCGTACTGCTGACTCAGGTTACTTAACTCGTCGTCTGGTAGACGTAGCGCAAGACGTTATCGTTCGCGAAGAAGATTGCGGAACAGATAAAGGTATTCGCGTAAGTGCTATTAAAGATGGTAAAGAAGAAATCGAAAAGCTGTCTGACCGATTGGAAGGTCGTACCTGCTTTGAAACTGTTCGTCATCCTGAAACAGGCGAGATCCTTGTTCATCGCAATGAGGAAATTACCGAGGAGATGGCTGAATTAATCGTTAAGCTTGGCATTCAAGATGTATACATTCGTAACGTACTTGCTTGCCGCACAAGTCACGGGGTCTGCAAACGTTGCTATGGCCGTAACCTAGCAACAGGAGCAGAGGTAGAAATCGGTGAAGCAGTAGGTATTATTGCTGCACAATCTATCGGTGAACCAGGTACACAGTTAACAATGCGTACGTTCCATACCGGTGGGGTAGCAGGGGACGATATCACGCAAGGTTTGCCGCGTATCCAAGAGTTGTTTGAAGCTCGTAACCCGAAAGGTCAAGCGGTTATCACCGAAATCGACTCAGAAGTGGTTAGCATCCGTGAAGATAAAGATAAACGCATCATCGAGGTTCGCGGTGAAGCAGAAAACAAAGAATACGCAGCGCCATACGGTGCACGTATCAAGGTATCTGTTGGCCAAAAACTAAATGCCGGTGATGAGTTAACAGAGGGTTCTGTAGACCCGAAAGAAATGCTGAAAGTACGCGGTCAGCGCGGTGTATCCAACTACATCCTGCAAGAGGTTCAGAAAGTTTACCGTATGCAAGGGGTAGAAATCAACGACAAGCACGTTGAGGTAATGATTCGTCAAATGCTTCGTAAATTGCGTGTCATTGATAGTGGAGAAACTGATCTGTTGCCAGGTTCTTTCGTAGAAGTTCATGAATTTGAGCAAGCCAATGCGAAAGTGCTTATGTCTGGTAAGAGCCCAGCAGTTGGACGTCCAGTGTTGCTTGGTATCACAAAAGCATCCTTGGAGACAGATTCCTTCTTGTCTGCAGCATCCTTCCAAGAAACAACACGTGTTCTTACAGATGCAGCGATTAAGGGTAAAGTAGATAAGCTACTTGGATTGAAGGAGAACGTAATTATTGGTAAGCTGATCCCGGCTGGTACCGGTATGAACCGTTATCGCAACTCAAGACTCTTAAATCGTGAACAAGCAGAAGGTAACACAGATGTACTAGAAACAGTATCAGTAGAATCTTAGTTTGCTATATTGATAAAGAGGCGTTTCCTCTCTGGGGAAACCGCCTCCTTATCAATTTAATAGAAAGTAATTTTTTATAGAATAATAGGTTGACTTCTATAAAAATAGCTGGTATGATACTTGAGTGTGCCTGATACTCAATTACTTTGGAGGATATGATCATCATGTCTTATGAAAAAGTAGAGTGGGCAAAGGAGTTAACGATCGGTATTAATCAGACCACCAAAGCGATCGAACACGGACTTATTGAGGAAGTGTTTCTGGCTAAGGATGCAGATAGACGTTTAATACAAAAGATCGCACTTCTATGTAAAGAAAAGGGTGTTCCCGTCAACTTTGTTGATTCCATGAAGCGCTTAGGTAAAGCGTGCGGAATACAGGTTGGGGCAGCCGCTTGTGCAATAAAAAAGAGTGGTTAAGTCATGTTTTTGTTGAAGAACAGTGCGTTTTTCTGGCAAAGGCATCTTATTTTGCCCATATGTGATTCACCTGGATCTGTGGTCTTACAATAAAGAATGAGGAAGGAGGAAAAAGATCATGCCTACAATTAACCAATTAGTGCGCAAAGGTCGTAAAGATAAAGTAGTAAAGTCTAAGTCCCCAGCTCTACAAAAAGGGTACAACAGCTTTAAGAAATCTCAAACGAACCAAAGCTCGCCTCAAAAACGTGGTGTATGTACTCGTGTAGGTACAATGACACCTAAAAAACCGAACTCCGCGCTTCGTAAGTATGCTCGTGTACGTTTAACTAACGGAATCGAGGTTACAGCTTACATCGGAGGTATCGGTCACAACCTTCAAGAACATAGTGTTGTACTAGTTCGTGGTGGTCGTGTAAAAGACTTACCAGGGGTACGTTATCATATCGTACGTGGTGCGCTTGATACTGCGGGTGTTAACAACCGTATGCAATCTCGCTCCAAATATGGTACAAAACGTCCGAAGGCTGCAAAAAAATAATCACGTTGCGTGATTACATTATATTAACTCTAGGAAAAGGAGGGAAACTTGATGCCGCGTAAAGGTCCAGTTGCTCGACGCGACGTATTGCCAGATCCAATTCATAACAGCAAGTTGGTTACTCGTTTAATCAACCGTTTGATGTTGGACGGTAAGCGTGGAGTTGCGCAAAATATCCTATATAACTCGTTTGACATCATTCAAGAACGTACAGGACGCAACCCTATGGAAGTGTTCGAAGAAGCTCTTAAAAACATCATGCCTGTACTTGAGGTAAAAGCTCGCCGTGTAGGTGGTGCTAACTACCAAGTACCTATCGAGGTTAAACCTGAGCGTCGTACGACTCTTGGTCTTCGTTGGTTAGTTAACTACGCTCGTCTTCGTGGTGAAAAAACTATGGAGCAGCGTTTGGCTAGCGAAATTATGGATGCAGCAAACAGTACTGGTGCAGCTGTTAAGAAACGTGAGGACACTCACAAAATGGCTGAAGCAAACAAAGCGTTTGCACACTATCGCTGGTAGAATGCAAAGGCGGGTATCCTTTTGATACCCGCATATTCTCACATATGAGTATGGAAGGAGCAATTCCTAAATGGCTCGCGAATTCTCTCTAGCGAATACGCGTAATATCGGTATCATGGCACACATCGATGCCGGTAAAACGACAACAACCGAGCGTATTCTTTTTTATACCGGTCGCGTTCACAAAATCGGTGAGACACACGAAGGTGCCGCAACGATGGACTGGATGGAACAAGAACAAGAGCGCGGTATCACAATCACTTCTGCTGCTACGACTGCTCAATGGAATGGTCACCGCATCAACATCATCGATACACCTGGTCACGTAGACTTCACAGTTGAGGTTGAACGTTCTCTGCGTGTACTTGATGGTACTGTTGCGGTTTTTGACGCGAAGGGCGGCGTAGAACCTCAGTCTGAGACTGTATGGCGCCAAGCAGACCGTTATGGTGTACCACGTATTTGTTACGTAAACAAAATGGATATCATGGGTGCAAACTATGATATGTGTTTGGAACAAATTAAAGAGCGTCTAGGCGCTAACCCTGTAGCTATCCAATACCCAATTGGTGCTGAAGATAATTTCACAGGTATCGTTGACCTTGTTGAAATGAAAGCTCACATCTATGTAGATGACTTGGGCAAAACTTCTGAAACTACAGAGATTCCTGCTGAATTGAAAGAAAGATGCGAAGAACTTCGCATGCATCTTGTTGAAGCAGCTGCAGAACAAGACGAAGAATTAATGATGAAATACCTTGAAGGCGAAGAGTTAACGATTGAAGAAATCAAAGTTGCTCTGCGTAAAGGTACTATCGCAGTTAATCTAGTTCCTGTTCTTTGTGGTTCTTCCTATAAGAACAAAGGTGTTCAATTGATGTTGGATGCAGTAGTTGACTACTTGCCAGCTCCAATTGACGTACCAGCTATCAAAGGTACTCTTCCTGATAGTGAAGAAGAAGTAGTTCGTGAATCCGATGACAATGGTCCGTTCTCTGCTCTTGCATTTAAGATCATGACTGACCCTTACGTTGGTAAACTTACATTCTTCCGTGTATACTCTGGTACACTAGCTTCCGGTTCTTACTTGCTGAACTCTACTAAGGGTAAACGCGAGCGTATCGGACGTATCCTACAAATGCACGCTAACCACCGTGAAGAAATCCCTATGGTTTACTCCGGTGACATCGCAGCGGCTGTAGGTTTGAAGGATACTACAACTGGGGATACCTTGTGCGATGAGAAGTCGCCAGTTATCCTTGAGTCTATGGTATTCCCTGAGCCAGTTATCCACGTTGCTATTGAACCAAAATCCAAAGCAGACCAAGATAAGATGGGTATCGCCCTTTCTAAACTTTCTGAAGAGGATCCAACGTTCCGTACGCACACTGATGAAGAGACTGGACAAACCATCATCGGTGGTATGGGTGAGCTTCACCTAGATATCATCGTTGACCGTATGAGACGCGAATTCAAGGTAGAAGCTAACGTGGGTGCTCCACAAGTAGCTTACCGTGAAACATTCCGCGGATCTGCTAAGGTTGATGGTAAATTCGTACGCCAATCCGGTGGTCGTGGTCAATACGGTCACGTTGTGGTTGAGTTCTCTCCACTTGAGCCAGGTCAAGGCTTCATGTTTGAGAACAAAATTGTTGGTGGTGCGGTTCCTCGTGAATACATCCCAGCAGCTCAAGCGGGTATCGAAGAATCTATGAAAAATGGTGTTCTTGCAGGATTCCCACTTGTAGACATTAAAGCTGTTCTTGTAGACGGTAGCTACCATGATGTAGACTCCTCTGAGATGGCGTTTAAAGTTGCAGGTTCCTTGGCACTTAAAGAAGCAGCTAAGAAGTGTGGAGCTGTTCTTCTTGAGCCAGTTATGAAAGTAGAAGTTACTGTACCTGAGGACTACATGGGTGACGTAATGGGTGACCTTAACTCTCGTCGTGGACGCATTGAAGGTATGGATGCTCGTGCAAACGCACAAGTTATCCGTGCAATGGTTCCACTTTCTGAGATGTTTGGTTACTCTACAGTACTACGTTCCCGTACACAAGGTCGCGGTCAGTACTCTATGCAAATCGACCACTACGAAGAAGTACCAAGAAATATTTCTGATGAAATCATCAAGAAGTCTAAAGGTGAATAATCAGTATCTATTTTTTGGGAATTTACTTCCAGTGTAGATTTCTCTCTTTATCTTCAAAGAAGAAAGGTTTACAATATTGTTTGGTTACAACCAACTGCATGTAAACCTTTCTCTCTATACTTATTATAAAAAACCTTTAATCTTTAAGGAGGCACAAATTCTCATGGCAAAAGCTAAATTTGAGCGGAATAAACCCCACGTTAACATTGGTACTATCGGTCACGTTGACCATGGTAAAACAACTCTAACTGCTGCTATCACTACTGTTCTTTCAGTAACTGGTGGAGCAACTGCTATGGACTACGGTAGCATCGACGCTGCTCCTGAAGAGCGCGAGCGTGGTATCACAATCAACACTGCACACGTTGAGTACGAAACTGAAACTCGTCACTATGCACACGTTGACTGCCCAGGCCATGCTGACTATGTTAAAAACATGATCACTGGTGCTGCACAAATGGACGGAGCGATCCTAGTAGTATCTGCTGCTGACGGTCCAATGCCGCAAACTCGTGAGCACATCCTTCTTTCTAAACAAGTAGGTGTACCTTACATCGTAGTATTCATGAACAAATGCGACATGGTTGACGATGAAGAGTTGCTAGAACTAGTTGAAATGGAAATCCGTGACCTATTGTCTCAATACGAGTTCCCAGGTGACGACACTCCAGTAATCAAAGGTTCTGCTAAAGAAGCTTTGGATAATCCAAATGGCGAATGGGCTAAGAAAATCCTTGAGTTGATGGAAGCTGTTGATTCTTACATCCCAACTCCAGAACGTGCTACTGACAAACCATTCTTGATGCCTGTAGAGGACGTATTCACAATCACTGGTCGTGGTACAGTTGCTACTGGTCGCGTTGAGCGCGGTGTTATCAAAGTTGGTGACGCTATCGAAATCATCGGTCTTCAAGAAGAAACTCGCAACTCCACTGTAACAGGTGTTGAGATGTTCCGTAAGCTTCTTGATCAAGCTGAAGCTGGGGATAACATTGGTGCTCTTCTACGTGGTGTTGAGCGTAAAGACATCGAGCGTGGACAATGTCTAGCTAAACCAGGTTCCGTTAAACCTTACACTAAATTCAAATGTGAAGTTTACGTTCTATCTAAAGAAGAAGGTGGACGTCATACTCCATTCTTCGCTAACTACCGTCCACAGTTCTACTTCCGTACAACTGACGTAACAGGTATCGTTCAATTGCCAGAAGGCGTTGAAATGATCATGCCTGGCGATAACACTGAGTTCACTGTTGAACTTATCGCTCCAGTTGCAATGGAACAAGGTACTCGTTTCGCGATCCGCGAAGGTGGCCGTACAGTAGGCGCTGGCGTAGTATCTACTATCGTTGAGTAATTTTTACTTGATATAAAAACCCGAGGATATATTCCTCGGGTTTTTTGTATGCCTTTGTAAACGTTACTTTTCAGCCACCCTATAGTCAAATCATTATCAACCTGTTACAATACCTTTCATATTTGATTGAGGAGTGGAACAGAAGTGGGAAAGAAAGATTCATACATCTATGTCATATTAACATCTGTAGTATGCTTCTGGGGACTTAATGTAGTAATGATAAAATATCTGTCTTTTTTTCCTCCAGTGGTCATTGCGGCAATTCGTATGTTGATTGCGGCAATTGTATTAACGCCAATCCTATTTATTAAGAAAGAAAAATGTAAGATATCAGTAAAGCAATGGCTGTTTATAGTAGCAATCGGCTCTACGTCAATTGCTTTGCATCAGATTCTTTTAGCTTGGGGGCTTCAACATAGTACGGCTGGAAGCACCTCATTGATTTTGGCATTAAATCCTTTAGCCACTAGCTTATCAGCCGCTATGTTTTTTGGAGAAAAGCTAAGTTTCCGCAAGGGCTTAGGTATTTTACTTGGTTTTACTGGTGTAATTATTGCAGTTACATCAAAAGGGAATGGACAAATCTCCTTTGGATTGGGCGAGATCATTATCTTTGGATCTATGCTGATGTATGTAGCAGGTGGTTTATTGGTAAGAGGGGCTAAGTCAACTGGTTTGCCGGTATGGGAGCTGACGGCGTATTCTCAGTGGATAGGTGCTATCATGTTAGGGATTTTGAGCGTGGGGATGTATCCTACATATATTTATCAGGAGATGAATACCAGTTGGTTCACCTGGTTTGTAATTTTTTGCTCGGGTGGCATATCCAGTGGTCTCGGATCATTAGGCTGGAATTATGGTATTCAAAAGATAGGGGCTAGTCAAACATCTATTTTTCTCAATGGCATGCCAATAGCGAGTTTGCTTTTTGCTGCTTTGCTTATTGATGAGCCGTTTACTTATTTGGCTATAATTGCTCTGCTATGCACAGTTGCGGGAGTTTATCTAGGTTCTACAAAGCCGCGCCCTGTGAAAATTCCACTATCTATCAAAGGTAGAGGAGTTTAAATGAAGTTCCAAGAGTGAAAAACCTATATTATATAGAAGAAGGGACGCCTAGGATGGCGTTCCTTCTTGTTGATTCCAATGATTAATCATATGGTGTGCTGTCAAAGTAAGTCGTTCAAAAATCTGAGATTTCATCGGTTCCTCAATCTCAGTATGATCTAGAGCCTGTTCCATACAATGAAGCCAAGCTCCTGCTCGTTTTGGAGTAATTTCAAAAGGCAAGTGACGCGCGCGAAGCATGGGGTGTCCATGTTTTTCAGAATAGAGAGAAGGTCCACCAAGAAATTGAGTAAGAAACAAATATTGCTTTGCTTTTACTTCTGTAAGATCAGATGGAAAAATAGGAATTAAGTCTTCATGCTTGGCAACCAAATCATAGAAGTGATTTACTAGTTTCCTAAGGGTGGGAGCTCCTCCAATTTGGTCATAAAGGCTTCCAGACTTTTCAATCACATGAAGGCTCCTTTCTATTGTATAATAGCAAAAGTCGTAGCTCGCATAACTCTATTATACTTGTTTGATTAGAAATTCATAGGAATTACAAAAAAAACTTGCAATGCCTATATTTCTTTAGTAAAATAGTGAATGTTGGTCATGGACTTGCGATGATGCGGGAGGTTGCTGACACACCCGGCTCCTTTGCCATTGCTGGGGTGCAGGATATTTTCGCGGAGAAATGTCCGTTATAATATGGGCGAAAAAGGAGGGACTACAATGGCAAAACAAAAGATTCGTATCCGATTGAAAGCATATGATCATAAGATTCTAGATCAATCAGCAGAAAAAATCGTAGAAACTGCGAAACGTTCCGGTGCAAATGTATCTGGTCCGATTCCGCTTCCTACTGAGAAAGCTGTGTACACAATTCTTCGTGCGGTTCATAAGTATAAAGATTCTCGTGAGCAATTCGAAATGCGTACGCATAAGCGTCTAATTGATATCTTGAATCCAACACCACAAACGGTTGATGCACTAATGCGTTTGGATCTACCATCTGGTGTTGATATTGAGATTAAGCTTTAATCTCTACCTAGAGCGCGACACGCTAGCTAGCGTTGTCTTGATGAGTACGGAAGTTAAAGGATTCACCATATAGCTCCCCTGCTCGTCAGTAGGGACTTGATACAACAAAGGTCATTTTATGAAAATGTTAATGTAGGAGGTGGCACAAATGACCAAAGGAATCTTAGGAAAAAAACTTGGAATGACTCAAGTTTTCGCTGAAAATGGTACAGCGACTGCTGTAACTGTAATCCAAGCAGGTCCTTGCGTGGTTCTTCAAAAGAAGGATCAAGCGACTGATGGATATGAGGCAATTCAGATCGGTTACGACGATAAGAAAGAAAATCGTACGAACAAACCTGAAAAAGGGCATGCAGCTAAAGCTAACACTGCACCTAAGCGCTTCATCCGTGAAATCAACGGAATTAACCTCGCTGATTATGAGGTAGGTCAAGAACTTAAAGCCGATATTTTTGCCGCAGGAGAGTTTGTAGACGTGTCCGGCGAGACAAAAGGTAAAGGTTTTGCAGGTTCTATCAAACGCCACAACCACGCTCGTGGTCCAATGGCTCACGGTTCTCGTTACCATCGTGGACCAGGTTCCATGGGTTCTATCGCAGCTAACCGTGTATTCAAAGGTATGAAATTGCCTGGTCAAATGGGTGGCGAAAAAGTAACAATCCAAAATCTTGAGGTTGTTAAAGTTGATACAGACCGTAACTTGATTCTTGTTAAAGGTTCCATACCTGGACCTAAAAACAGCTACGTAGTCGTGCGTACGGCTGTCAAGAAATAAGGAAAGGAGGAACTGACATGCCAAAAGTAGCTCTTTATAACCAAACAGGTGCGCAAGTAGGCGACATCGAATTGGCTGAAGCTGTATTCGGTATCGAACCAAACAACGCTGTACTGTTTGATGCAATCGTTATGCAACAAGCTTCTCAACGCCAAGGTACTCACGATGTTAAAAATCGTTCTGAAGTACGTGGTGGCGGACGCAAACCATGGCGTCAAAAAGGTACTGGTCGTGCACGCCAAGGATCTATTCGCTCTCCTCAATGGAAAGGCGGCGGCGTAGTATTCGGACCTACACCTCGCAAATATGGATATAAGCTAAACCGTAAAGTTCGTCGTTTGGCTCTTAAATCCGCTCTATCTACAAAAGTACAAAACAATGAATTGTTGGTACTAGATGCATTGACTATGTCTGCTCCTAAAACTAAGGAATTTGCTGGTATTCTTTCTAACTTGAAAGTTGATCGTAAAGTTCTTATCGTAACAGCAGATTATGATCAAAACGTTGCTCTTTCTTCTCGCAACATCCCAGGTGCTAAGTGCATTGATGCTGTTGGCGTTAACGTTCTTGACCTAGTTGCTCATGATAAAGTAATCGTAACTAAAGAAGCGATTGCTAAAGTAGAGGAGGTGCTCGCATAATGAAGAGCCTTCACGATGTTATCAAGCGCCCTATCATTACTGAGCGCACCACCGATATGATGGCTGACAAGAAGTACGTTTTCGAAGTACCTATGAAAGCCAACAAAACGGAAATCAAACAAGCTATTGAGAAAGTTTTCGGCGTAAAAGTTGAAGCAGTTAACACAATTCGCGTTGCTGCAAAACCTAAACGCTATGGTAAATATGCTGGATACACTTCTGAGTGGAAAAAAGCAATCGTTAAATTGACTGCTGATAGCAAAGAGCTAGAATTCTACGAAGGTATTTAAGCTCGACGACTTTCTATAAGGAGGGAATAAGGAATGGGTATCAAGAAGTTTAAACCGACTTCTCCGAGTCGTCGCCATATGACGGTTTCTACCTTCGAAGAGATCACAACCTCCACTCCGGAGAAATCTCTTCTACAACCGCTTAACAAAAAAGCTGGACGTAATAACCAAGGTAAGATTACTGTTCGTCATCAAGGTGGCGGCCATAAGCGTAAATATCGTGTTATCGATTTCAAACGTAACAAAGATGGTATCGTAGGTCGCGTAGCTACTATCGAATACGATCCAAACCGTTCTGCAAACATCGCGTTAATTAACTACGTTGATGGTGAAAAGCGTTACATCATCGCTCCACATGGTTTGAAAGTTGGAGATGAGATTGTATCTGGCGCAGATGCAGACATCAAAACAGGTAACTGCTTACCACTTGTAAACATTCCTGTTGGTACAACAATCCACAACATTGAGTTGAAACCAGGTAAAGGTGCTCAGTTGGTTCGTGCAGCTGGTACTTCTGCTCAATTGCTAGGTCGCGATGGCGAATTCGTAATCGTGCGTCTAGGTTCTGGTGAAACTCGTCGTATCCACAACGTATGCCGTGCTACTATCGGTCAAGTTGGTAACTTGGATCATGAGTTGATCAACATCGGTAAAGCTGGTCGTAAACGTTGGTTGGGCGTACGTCCTACTGTTCGCGGTAGCGTAATGAACCCTAACGATCACCCACACGGTGGTGGTGAAGGTCGCGCTCCTATCGGTCGTAAAGCACCAGTTACTCCTTGGGGTAAACCTGCATTGGGTCTTAAGACTCGTAAGAAGAAAAACAAGAACGATAAATACATTATCCGTCGCCGTAAGAAGTAAGATCGGATAATACAATAAACCGAACGCCTTTGGCGAAGGGAGGTTTCTGAACTATGGGTCGTAGCTTGAAGAAAGGTCCTTTCGTGGACGACCACTTGATGAAAAAGGTTGATGCTTTGAACGAGAAAAACGAGAAGAAAGTTGTCAAAACTTGGTCTCGCCGTTCTACTATCTTCCCTGATTTTATCGGTCATACATTCGCTGTATACGATGGTCGTAAACATGTTCCTGTATACGTGACTGAAGATATGGTCGGACACAAATTAGGTGAATTCGCACCTACTCGTACCTTCAGGGGTCACGTCGACAACGACAAAAAATCCAAGAAGCGCTAATTATTCTCTTCATAGAGGGGAGGTACAATCATGGAATCTAAAGCAGTTGCTCGTAATATTCGAATCGCGCCTCGTAAAGTGCGTCTAGTTATCGATCTAATCAGAGGCAAGAAAATTGGAGAAGCTCTAGGTATTTTGAAACACACTCCTAAAGCAGGTTCTCCAGTAGTAGAGAAGCTTTTAAACTCTGCGATTGCTAATGCTGAGCATAACCACAACATGGACGTTGAGAATCTTGTTGTGAGTCAAATTTTCGTAGATCAAGGTCCTACCTTGAAACGATTCCGCCCACGTGCAATGGGTCGTGCTAGCCGTATTCATAAGCGCACTAGCCACATTACAGTGGTACTAAACGAAAAATAAGGAGGGAAATTGAGTGGGACAAAAGGTAAGTCCGGTCGGTCTGCGAGTTGGCGTAATTCGTGACTGGGAATCCAGATGGTATGCTGATAAGGACTTCGCAACTTTGTTGCATGAAGACCTTCACATTCGTAAATACATCAAAGGTCGTCTTAAAGACGCTGCTGTATCTACAGTTGAAATCGAACGCGCTGCAAACCGCGTAAACGTAACAATTCACACTGCTAAGCCTGGTATGGTTATCGGTAAAGGTGGCTCTGAAGTTGAAACACTTCGTAAAGCTCTTTCCCAACTTACTAGCAAGCGTGTACACATCAATATCAACGAGATCAAGAAACCTGATCTTGACGCTACTTTAGTAGCTGAAAACATTGCTCGTCAATTAGAAAACCGTATTTCTTTCCGTCGTGCACAAAAGCAAACAATCACTCGTTCTTTGCGTGCAGGTGCGAAAGGTATCAAAACACTTGTTAGTGGTCGTCTAGGTGGAGCTGATATCGCTCGTTCTGAAGGTTACAGCGAAGGTACTGTACCTCTTCATACATTGCGTGCTGACATCGACTATGGTACAGCTGAAGCTCACACTACTTATGGCCGCATCGGTGTAAAAGTATGGATCTACCGTGGTGAAGTTCTTCCAACTAAGAAGAACGTTGCACGAGTGGAAGGAGGCAAGTAAACATGTTGATGCCTAAACGCGTGAAGCATCGTAAACAACATCGTCCGAAGTTGTCCGGTAACGCTAAAGGCGGTACAACTGTTGCTTTCGGTGAATATGGCCTCCAAGCTCTTGAACCAGCTTGGGTAACGAATCGTCAAATCGAGGCAGCACGTATTGCGATGACACGTTATATCCGTCGTGGCGGTAAAGTTTGGATTAAAGTTTTCCCAGACAGACCGATTACACAAAAACCTTTAGAAGTCCGCATGGGTTCTGGTAAAGGTTCCGTTGAAAAATGGGTTGCTGTAGTTAAACCAGGTAAAGTTATGTTTGAACTTGCTGGTGTATCTGAAGAAGTAGCGCGTGAAGCTATGCGTCTTGCTATGCACAAACTACCTGTTAAGTGTAAGTTTGTTAAGCGCGAAGAAGTGGGTGGTGACGCACATGAAGGCTAATGAATACCGCAATCTAACCACTGCCGAGATCGAACAAAACGTTTCTTCTTTGAAAGAAGAATTGTTCAACCTTCGTTTTCAATTAGCTACTGGCCAATTGGAAAACACGGCTCGTATTAAGCAAGTGCGTAAGGATATCGCATGCGCGAAAACTATCCTACGCCAACGTGAATTAGGAATCGGCTAATATAAGGAAGGAGGTTCCAACGATGACCGCACAACGCAATTTGCGTAGAACGCTGGTAGGTCGTGTAGTATCAGACAAAATGGATAAAACTGTTGTTGTTCTGGTTGAAACCTACAAAAAACATACGTTGTATGGTAAGCGTGTGAAGTACTCTAAAAAGTTCAAAGCACACGATGAAAACAATACAGCTAAAATCGGTGATATCGTAGAAATTATGGAAACTCGTCCGCTTTCTAAGGACAAGAGATTCCGTCTTGTAAAAGTAGTACAAGAAGCTGTCATTGTATAAGATAGCTTACTATATGATAGACTCGGATAAAACATCACATCCGAAGGGAGTGACTCAGAATGATCCAAACTCAATCCAGACTAGCAGTTGCTGACAACTCTGGTGCTAAAGAATTAATGTGCATTAAGGTTCTTGGTGGATCTGGCCGCAAGACTGCTAACGTAGGCGACATTATCGTTTGCTCTGTCAAAGCTGCTACACCCGGAGGAGTTGTCAAGAAAGGTCAAGTAGTTAAGGCTGTTATCGTTCGTACCGTTAGTGGCGTACGTCGTAATGATGGTTCTTACATCCGCTTCGACCAGAATGCAGCTGTAGTTATCAAAGATGATAACTCTCCACGTGGTACTCGTATCTTTGGACCGGTTGCTCGTGAGCTTCGTGAAAAAGACTTCATGAAGATCATCTCTCTGGCTCCTGAGGTTATCTAAATTAACGTAACAAATTTGTATTTTGTTCGATAGGAGGTGCACCCAGCGATGCACGTAAAAAAAGGCGATATGGTTATCGTTACTGCGGGCAAAGACAAAGGTAAAAAAGGTCAAGTATTGGCTGCTTTACCTAAAAAAGACCGTGTGTTGGTAGAAGGTATTAATCTTGTGAAGAAGCATGCTCGTCCTTCTCAAGCGAATCCTCAAGGCGGAATCGTAACACAAGAAGCTGCCATTCACGTTTCTAATGTCTCTCTAATTGACCCTAAAACAGGAAAACCTACCCGCGTAGGTTACAAAGTATTAGAGAACGGTAAAAAAGTTCGGGTTGCGAAAAAATCTGGCGAAGTAATCGATAAGTAGTCAGGTCGGAAAGGAGGTTGTCTTAAATGGCAGCAAGATTGAAAGATAAGTACTTGCAGGAAATCGTTCCTAGCTTGATGACTAAGTTTAACTACAAAACTGTCATGCAAGTTCCTAAAGTAGAGAAAATCGTAATCAACATTGGTGTTGGTGAAGCAGTTGCTAACGCAAAAGCTATCGATACAGCCATTGAAGATTTGCAATTAATCGCTGGTCAAAAACCAATTGTTACTCGTGCGAAGAAGTCTATCGCTGGTTTCAAATTGCGTGAAGGTATGCCAATCGGTGCGAAGGTAACACTTCGTGGTGAGCGTATGTACCAATTCCTCGATAAATTGATGAACGTATCTCTACCACGTGTTCGTGACTTCCGTGGTATTTCATCCAAAGCTTTTGACGGTCGTGGAAATTATACTCTTGGTCTTAAAGAGCAATTGATTTTTCCAGAGATCGAATACGATAAAATTGATAAGGTTCGCGGTATGGACATCGTAGTGGTAACATCTGCGAAAACTGACGAAGAAGCTCGTGAACTTCTAACTCAGATGGGTATGCCATTCCGTAAATAAACCCTATCGTAAGGAGGGACAATTGTGGCAAAGAAATCTATGATCGTGAAGCAACAGCGTGATCCAAAGTTCAAAGTTCGTGCGTATACTCGTTGCGAACGTTGCGGTCGTCCGCACTCTGTGCTTCGCAAATTTAAACTGTGCCGTATTTGCTTCCGTGAATTGGCTTACAAAGGCCAAATTCCAGGTGTAAAGAAAGCCAGCTGGTAATATAGACGGGAAGGAGGTTTTTCTCTCATGGTAATGACTGATCCAGTTGCTGATATGCTAACTCGTGTCCGCAATGCGAACATGGTTCGTCACGAGAAAGTTGAAATTCCTGCATCTAACCTAAAGAAGGAAATTGCTCGTATTTTGAAAGAAGAGGGCTTTATCCGTGATGCGGAATTTATTGAAGACAACAAGCAAGGAATCATTCGTTTGTTCCTTAAATACGGGGTTAACAACGAACGTGTAATCACTGGCCTAAAACGTATCAGTAAGCCAGGACACCGTGTTTATGCTAACAACAATGAAATTCCTCGTGTATTAGGCGGACTAGGTGTCGCTTTGATCTCTACTTCCAAAGGTGTTTTGACTGACAAACAAGCTCGTCAAGCACATGTTGGTGGAGAAGTACTAGCTTATATTTGGTAATCTTAGATTTACGCACAGGAGGTGCAAGTCATGTCACGTGTCGGTAAAAAACCGATTACGGTTCCTGCAGGCGTTACTTTAACTCTGAACGGTACAGAGTTGACAGTAAAAGGCCCTAAGGGTACTCTCGTTCGTAACTTTCATCCGGACATCAAAATCAACATTTCTGAATCTGAAGTAAACGTTGAGCGTCCGTCTGACAATAAACTTCATCGTTCTCTCCATGGTACTACTCGTGCCTTGGTTTCGAACATGGTTGTAGGTGTATCTGAAGGTTTCACTCGTACACTTGAACTAGTAGGTGTAGGTTATCGTGGAGCTAAGTCTGCTAACGGTGTAACTCTTTCTTTAGGTTTCTCTCACCCAGTTGAGGTAACTCCTGAAAAAGGAATCGAATTAGAATTAACTAACCAAACAACACTTGTTGTTAAAGGTATCGATAAAGAGCGTGTAGGCCAAGTGGCTGCTGAAATCCGTTCTCTACGTAAACCTGAGCCTTACAAAGGTAAAGGTATTCGTTACAGCAATGAAGTTGTTCGTCGTAAAGAAGGTAAAAAAGGTAAATAAGCCGCATAGTTTCATCAGAAAGGAGGCCGCTTAATGTTTACGAAAAACGATAAAAACAAAGCACGGAAAAAACGTCAACTGCGTATTCGTAAGCGTGTAATGGGTTCTGCTGCTCGTCCACGTTTGAACGTTTTCCGTTCTTCTAAGCATATCTATGCTCAGTTAATCGATGATGTAGCAGGTACAACTCTTGCAGCTGCATCTTCACTTGATAAAGAGCTTAACTTAAATAACGGTTCTAATATTGAAGCAGCAACTGCTGTTGGTAACTTGATCGCAGCACGCGCTCAAGAAAAAGGTCTCACTGAAATCGTCTTTGACCGTGGTGGTTACTTGTACCATGGACGTGTTAAAGCACTAGCTGATGCAGCACGTGAAGCTGGTCTGCAATTCTAGGAGACAATAAGATACAAGGAGGGAAAAGAATGCGTATCGACGCTAGCAAATTAGAGCTAGAAGAAAGAGTCGTCGCTGTTAACCGCGTAGCGAAAGTGGTTAAGGGTGGTCGTCGCTTCAGCTTTAGCGCACTAGTAGTAGTAGGCGATAAGAACGGCCATGTTGGCTCTGGTATGGGTAAAGCCCAAGAAGTACCGGACGCTATTCGTAAAGCAATTGATGACGCGAAGAAAAACATGATTCGCGTACCTTTAAAAGGAACTACCATCCCTCACGAAGTTTTGTGCCATTTCGGTTCTGGCCGCGTATTGATCAAGCCAGCTTCTGAAGGTACAGGAGTTATCGCGGGTGGCCCAGTTCGTGCGGTACTTGAACTTGCAGGTGTAGGTGACGTGTTGAGTAAATCTTTGGGTTCTAACAACCCAATCAACATGGTTAGCGCTACTCTTGAAGGTCTTAGCCGTCTGAAAACTGCTGAGGACGTAGCTAAACTTCGCGGAAAAACTGTCGCAGAACTTTTAGGATAGAAGGAGGGAAAGGGACATGGCGAAATCATTACAAATCACGCTAAAACGTAGCCTCATCGGTCGTCCGGCTGACCAGAAGGAAACGGTGAAAGCCCTTGGCCTTCGCAAAATCCGTCAAACAGTAGAAAAAGAAGATAACGTAGCAATGCGTGGTATGATTTTCAAAGTTAAACATCTTGTAGATGTAAAGGAAATCGGAGAATAAGCTACAGATTGATAGTGAGGAGGTGCAACCTATGAAATTGCATGAACTTAAACCAGCAGAAGGTTCCCGTCATGAGCGTAAACGTCTAGGACGTGGTATCGGTAGCGGAACTGGTAAAACAGCTGGTAAAGGTCACAAAGGTCAAAATGCTCGTTCTGGTGGTGGCGTACGCCCAGGATTTGAGGGTGGTCAAAACCCACTATTCCGTCGTTTACCTAAACGTGGCTTCCACAACATCAACCGCAAAGAGTTTGCAATCGTATCTCTAGATGCATTGAACCGCTTTGCTGAAGGTACAGTGGTTACACCTGAGTTGCTTAAAGAAACAGGAGTTATCAGTGCTCTTCGTGATGGCGTGAAAGTTTTGGCTAACGGTGAATTAACAGTGAAGCTAACAGTAAAAGCTCACAAATTCTCTGGTGCTGCTGCTGAAAAGATTGCTCAAGTCGGTGGAACCACTGAGGTGATCTAATGTTAGGATCTTTTTCTAACATCTTTAAGATAGGCGACCTGCGTCGAAAGGTGTTTTTCACTCTTTTGATGCTTGTCGTCTTCCGAATTGGAACCCACGTTCCTGTGCCTAACATCAATGTTGATTTACTTCAAGGTAATACCAACAATTTTGTAGGTCTTCTGGATACATTCTCTGGTGGTGCATTGAAAAAATTCTCTATCTTCGCGATGGGAATTATGCCATACATCACTGCTTCGATCATTATGCAGCTTCTTTCCATGGATGTGGTTCCGAAGTTTACGCAATGGTCGAAGGAAGGAGAAGTGGGACGTCGCAAAATTGCGCAGGTAACACGCTACGGTACGATTGTTCTTGGATTTATCCAATCACTTGGTATGACCTATGGTTTTAACCGAATGATGAACGGATTAGTTACTGATACATCTTGGAGCAGCTTTTTGTTAATTGCTTTGACTCTAACAGCAGGAACTGCTTTTTTGCTGTGGTTAGGTGAGCAAATTACCGAAAAGGGCATTGGTAATGGTATTTCCATTATCATCATGGCGGGTATCGTCGCCAATATACCTGGTGGGATTCATACAATCTATGAGATGCAGTTTAACAATCCCAACTCGCAAGTTTTCTTTGGAGTTATTAAAATCTTATTGATTCTACTTGCGGTTCTATTGCTGGTTGTAGGGATTATCTTCATGCAACAAGGCTTGCGTAAGATTCCTGTTCAGTATGCGAAACGTGTTGTAGGACGTAAGATGTATGGTGGACAGTCTTCTCATATTCCACTAAAAGTCAACTCAGCAGGGGTTATTCCGGTAATCTTCGCTGTGTCGCTAGTAGTGTTTCCGTCAACAATCGCTAGTTTCTGGGTTAAACCGACTGGTGAAGGAATTGCTAACTGGATTTATAACAACTTCCAAGTTAGCGCTCCGCTTGGCATGACGCTTTATGCGGTGTTAATCATTGGCTTTACGTTCTTCTATACATTTGTTCAGATGAATCCTGCTCAAATGGCAGAAAATATGAGAAAGAATGGCGGTTACATTCCTGGAATTCGCCCTGGTACTAACACCGAGGTATATATTACTCGTACATTAACTCGCCTAACGTTCGCCGGTGCTATATTCCTGACTATCATCTCACTATTGCCTTTCGCATTTAGTAAGATGTTTGGATTACCTAACTCGATTTATATCGGTGGTACTTCCATCTTGATTATGATTGGGGTTGTTCTCGACACCATGAAACAAATCGAGAGCCAGCTTATACAGCGTCATTACAAAGGCTTCATTAAATAACGAGTATAATAATCACCTCTGAACCTCCTAATGGGAGAGGATCTGGTGCAGAAAGCATTCTTTAAGGATTTCCTTATAGGGTCTTTCGTAAGTGGACGGGGGATTGACATGAATATAATTTTGATGGGTCTTCCTGGAGCCGGTAAAGGCACACAGGCAGAGCGTATCGTAGAAACCTTTAACTTCCCGCACATCTCTACCGGAGATATGTTCCGGGCTGCTATTAAGAACCAGACTCCATTAGGCTTGGAAGCAAAGTCCTACATGGATAAAGGTAACTTGGTACCAGATGAGATTACGATCGGCATTGTGCGGGAACGTTTAAGTAAAGATGATTGTGCAAAAGGATTTCTTCTCGATGGTTTTCCGCGCACAGTTCCACAAGCTGAAGCATTAAGCTCCATGCTAAAAGAACTGGGACGTGAACTTGACCACGTGATTAACATCGAGGTTCGCCGCGAGTTGTTAATTGAACGTCTTACTGGTCGCTGGATCTGCCCAACTTGCGCTGCGAGCTACCACACAGTGTTTAACCCACCTCAAGTGGATGGAATCTGTGATAAAGATGGCAGCAAGCTATTCCAACGAGATGATGACAAAGCAGAAGTAGTAACACAACGTTTAGATGTTAATATTTCTCAAGCTAATCTTTTAGTTGATTACTACTCCAAAGAGGGTATCTTGCGTACAATCAATGGGGAACAGGATATCGACAAGGTGTTTGAAAATATTGCCACGTTATTGCGAGGGTAAGCGATAATGATTAATATAAAGTCTAAAGCTGAACTTGAGATAATGAGGGAAGCTGGCCGAATTGTCGCTTTAACTCATCAACAACTGGCAAACTTCATAAAGCCGGGTGTTACTACAAAGGAACTTGATGAGCTGGCCGAAACTTTTATTCGCAGTCATAATGCGATTCCGTCGTTTAAGGGCTACGGTGGGTTTACAGGCAGTATCTGTGCCTCAGTCAATGAGGAACTCGTACATGGAATTCCAGGAAAACGGACATTGCAAGAAGGGGATATCATCAGCATAGATATTGGTGCTAAGTTCCAAGGTTATCATGGTGACTCAGCCTGGACCTATGCTGTTGGTAACATCTCTGTGGATGATCAGCGTCTGATGCAAGTCACGGAAGAGTCCTTATATAAAGGTCTAGCGAAAGCAATTCCTGATGGACGCCTTTCTGATATCTCTCATGAGATTCAACTACATGCGGAAGCTGCTGGTTATTCAATCGTCCGCGAGTACGTGGGACATGGAATCGGTCAAAGTTTGCATGAAGATCCACAAATTCCTAATTATGGTTCTCCTAACAGAGGGCCAAGATTAAAGCCAGGAATGGTTTTAGCAATCGAGCCGATGGTGAATGCTGGCGAACGTTATGTCCGCACATTGGAGGACAATTGGACGGTCGTAACAGTGGATGGGAAAAAGTGTGCGCACTATGAACACACCATCGCGATTACGGAAGATGGCTATGAGATCTTGACTAGACCCTAAACGAAGGTGAACTGGAAGATTGTCGTTCAACGTGTTGACGATAAGTTTGTTCAAGTAGCCGAGAAGTTTCTCGAGGCATTATGATGATGCCAAACTCATGGTCTGACTGTATAAACAGTTGAAAGGAGACTAGCCAATGGCCAAAGACGACGTAATTGAAGTAGAAGGTACCGTCATCGAACCATTGCCAAATGCAATGTTCCGTGTTGAGCTGGAAAATGGACATAAAGTATTGGCACATGTATCAGGAAAAATTCGAATGCACTTCATTCGTATTCTTCCTGGAGACAAGGTAACTGTCGAACTATCGCCTTACGACTTAACTCGCGGGCGTATTACGTACCGTTACAAATAATTTTAACCCCTAGAAAAGGGAGGCAAGAACCATGAAAGTAAGACCGTCGGTAAAACCGATTTGCGAAAAGTGCAAAGTTATCCGTCGCAAAGGTAACGTTATGGTTATTTGTGAAAATCCAAAACATAAGCAAAAACAAGGATAAAATCAAGGAGGTGCTTTAGAAGAATGGCACGTATTGCAGGCGTCGACTTGCCTCGTGAAAAACGAGTGGAAATCGCACTTACCTATATCTTCGGTATCGGTCGCTCTACTTCCCAACGCATTCTTGCGGAAGCTGGCGTAGATGCTAATGCTCGTGTTCGTGATTTGACTGAAGATGAAGTTAACAAACTTCGTGAATTCATCGACAAGAACATCAAAGTTGAGGGGGACCTTCGTCGTGAAATCTCTCTTAACATTAAACGCTTGATGGAAATTGGTTGCTTCCGTGGTATCCGCCATCGTCGTGGTTTACCAGTTCGTGGTCAACGTTCTAAAACAAATGCTCGTACACGTAAAGGTCCTCGTCGTACAGTAGCGAACAAGAAGAAGTAAAGGAGGGTAAATTAACATGGCTAAAAGAAAACAAGTTGCGACTCGTACACGTCGTCGCGATCGTAAAAATGTTGAAGTTGGCGTAGCACATATCCGTTCTACATTCAACAACACTATCGTTACGATCACAGACCCTCATGGCAACGCAATCTCTTGGTCCAGTGCTGGTGCCCTCGGCTTCAGAGGTTCCCGTAAGAGCACTCCATTCGCAGCGCAAATGGCTGCTGAAACTGCAGCAAAAACTGCAATGGATCATGGAATGCGTTCTTTGGAAGTACTAGTTAAAGGTCCTGGTGCTGGTCGTGAGGCTGCTATCCGTTCATTGCAAGCTGCTGGTTTGGAAGTTAACATGATTAAAGATGTTACCCCAATCCCACACAACGGCTGCCGTCCACCAAAACGTCGCCGCGTGTAGTCGGGTTTATAAAGCTCAGAACTTGTCCATAATAGAATGGTAGATTCTGCTTTTTTGGCTTGACATGCATGCAAACGGTAAACCGCCGAAAGAAATTCCTGAGTGGGTCCCTAGGCCCACCCTTGAATTTCGACGTTTTGAAGGAGGGTTTGTTAAGAATGATAGAAATAGAAAAACCTAGAATTGAGGTTGTGGAGTTAGACGACGACAACTTGTACGGCAAATTCGTCGTTGAGCCCCTTGAGCGTGGTTACGGTACAACCCTTGGCAATTCACTTAGACGGATTCTACTGTCTTCTTTGCCAGGCGCGGCGGTTACTTCTGTTCAAATTGACGGTGTACTACACGAATTCTCGACTGTCGAGGGAGTAGTGGAGGACGTAACTGAAATCATCCTCAACATCAAGGGTCTTGCGCTTAAGATCCATTCTGATGAAGAAAAAATTCTTGAGATTGATGCTGAAGGCGAAGGCGTTGTGAAAGCAGGAGATATTCGTGCTGATAGTGATGTGGAGATTTTAAACCCTGATCTGCATATCGCAACGTTAGCAAATGGCGGTCGTCTGCATATTCGCATGACAGCAGGGCGCGGTCGTGGGTATGTTCAAGCAGATGGCAATAAATCTGAGGATCAACCAATTGGTGTTATTCCAATTGACTCCATTTACACTCCAATCAAACGTGTTAACTATCAGGTTGAGAATACCCGCGTAGGGCAAATGACTAACTATGATAAATTAACATTGGAAGTTTGGACAAATGGAAGCATCCGCCCTGAGGAAGCTGTTAGCCTTGGAGCCAAAATCATGACGGAGCATCTTAACTTGTTTGTTGGTTTGACTGACGAAGCGAAAGATGCTGAAATCATGGTCGAAAAAGAAGAAGATAAGAAAGAAAAAGTCTTAGAGATGACTATCGAAGAGCTTGATCTTTCTGTTCGTTCTTACAACTGCTTGAAACGCGCTGGTATCAACACGGTTCAAGAGTTAACTCAGAAGTCTGAAGAAGATATGATGAAAGTTCGTAACTTGGGACGTAAATCTTTAGAAGAAGTTCAAGAAAAACTTCAAGAGCTTGGTCTAGGACTACGTAACGACGACTAAGAGCTTTTAGCATAGTTATCTATACAGATGTTACTATCCACTCCTTGTCTTGGGAGAGGGTCAAATCTGGTGTGAAATGCTGATGCATATTAAGTCACAACATACCAGAAAGAAGGAGGTTAGAACATGGCATACCGTAAACTTGGACGTCGTTCTGCGGCTCGTAAAGCTCTGTTCCGCGATTTGGTAACAGATCTTATCATCAACGAGCGCATCGAAACGACTGAAATGAAAGCGAAAGAACTACGTTCTATCGCTGATAAAATGGTCACTCTTGCAAAACGCGGTGATCTTCATGCACGTCGTCAAGTAGCTGCTTTCGTTCGTAACGAAGTTGCTACTGAGGAAGGCAAAACAGCTGTTCAAAAACTTTTCGATGATATCGCACCACGTTTCGCTGAGCGTAATGGTGGATACACTCGTATCCTTAAAGTTGGTCCTCGCCGTGGCGATGCTGCACCAATGGCTTATATCGAATTAGTTGAATAGTAACTGGTTGCTAGAGAAAGGGTGAGGACAGGGTCTGGTTTTGCCGGGTTCTGATTCAACCCTTTTTTCTTTTATCCAGATATAGTTCCAAAAACATCTTGTAATTTGGCCTGTGACGAGGGATGTGAGGACTTTGAAAGAACAATCTAACATGATTCAAGCTAGTGGGCTTACCTTTCAATATCACTCGGAGCTAGCAGAAGCATCCCCCGTGGTAAAAGGTATAGACTTTTCTATTCAGGAAGGTTCTTTTGTTTCAATCATTGGACATAACGGCTCTGGCAAATCGACGTTAGCAAAGCTTATGAACGCTTTGTTGGTACCGACTGCAGGGGTACTGACGGTCACAGGATTTTCTACTGACGATGAGGAACGATTATGGGACATCAGACAGCAGGTAGGTATGGTGTTTCAGAATCCAGATAATCAAATCGTCGGTACGATCGTCGAGGATGACGTAGCCTTTGGGCTTGAGAACCTCGGTATTGAAGCAACTGAGATGCGTAAGCGTATTGACGAATCCTTAGAATCGGTTAAGATGACAGCCTACCTGAAAAGCCAGCCTCAACGGCTGTCTGGTGGGCAGAAGCAGCGTGTTGCGATTGCTGGAATTCTGGCAATGCGCCCGTCCATTATTATTTTGGATGAAGCCACTGCTATGCTTGACCCACAAGGAAGGAAAGAAGTTATTCAATTGGTTCACCGGTTGAACCGAGAAGAAGGGCTCACAATCGTTAACATTACGCATTTTCCAGAAGAGACATTAGAGTCTGATCGTATTATTGTGATGGATCAGGGGAAGATTTATGCGGATGGTACTCCTGTTGAAGTGTATGCTGACGTAGAGGGTCTGAAGGCTATTGGTCTGGATGTTCCCTTTGCAGGAAGGCTTCGTCACACTTTAAGGCAACAAGGTATAAAACTTCAGACTGTACTGGATCAAGAGGAGTTGGTTGACGAATTATGCAAATATCTTTTGAAAATGTGACCTATTTGTATGGAAAAGGGACTCCGTTTGAAAAAGAGGCACTTTCGCACATCTCCTTTACTATCCCATCGGGTTCGTTTGTAGGTATTATTGGTCAAACCGGCTCCGGAAAATCGACTTTGATACAGCATCTGAACGGTTTAATTAAGCCGACAGAGGGTACTGTGCGGGTCGGCGAGATGGTTGTTACACCGACAACGAAAAAAACGCGTAATTTACGCCGCCAGGTGGGGCTCGTGTTCCAATATCCGGAACATCAACTTTTTGAAGAAACTGTACTTAAAGATGTAATGTACGGTCCACTAAATTATGAATTACCCGAACAAATGGCTTATCAAAGGGCAAAAGAAGCGCTTGAAATTGTGGGACTTTCCTTCGATGAGGTTAAAGATCGCTCTCCTTTCCATTTAAGTGGGGGACAGATGCGCCGTGTTGCAATTGCAGGGGTATTGGCAATGCAACCAAAAGTACTTGTTCTAGATGAACCGACCGCAGGACTCGATCCTGCTGGGAGGAAAGCCATCTTAGAAGGGATTTATCAGATTCATCGAGAGCAAAAGCTCACTACTTTACTGGTTACCCACAGTATGGAGGAAGCTGCTCGGTATGCTGATTATCTTCTGGTATTGGCTAAAGGAAGGATTGCGATGGAGGGTACACCTGCAGACATTTTTAAAGAGCAAGCTGCTTTGCAAGAATTAGCTTTAGATGTACCTGAAACAGTCTCTTTTCTTCATCGATTAAATGAAAAGCTTCCACACAATAAGCGATTGCCGCTCTCTTTATACAAAGAAGAGGATTTATCCTCCTATCTGCTTGATTTACTCAAGCAAGGCAAGGAGGATGTTCAATGAGCATGCTACAAAATTTTGCTATCGGCCAATATATACCCGGTGCTTCCTTTGTACACCGCCTGGATCCGAGAAGTAAATTTTTATTTATTATCGTATTTGCTATGGTTGTTTTTATGGCGAACAAGGCGGAAATCTACGGATTCTTAGTAGCTATTCTCTTGCTATGCTTGTTTATGTCGAAATTATCGCTTTCCTATATTCTTCGTGGTTTAAAACCAGTCTGGTTCCTGCTATTGCTAACCGTCATTTTGCAAATCTTGCTTACGAAAGGTGGGCAGGTGTATGTAAGATGGGGGTGGTTCAGCATAGAAGAGGAGGGTGTGCGTCAGGCTCTGTTTGTGTCGATGCGATTAGGGCTATTGGTTGTAATCAGTTCATTGCTGACTTTAACCACTTCACCTATTGATCTGACGGATGGGGTAGAACGAACGTTTGGCCCTTTAAAAAAATGGGGTCTTCCTGTTCATGAAATGGCGCTCATGCTTTCCATTGCGATTCGATTTATCCCGACGCTATTGGAAGAGACAGACAAGATTATGAAAGCACAGATGGCTAGAGGTGCTAATTTTGATAGTGGAACACTGTTGAGCCGGGCTAAAGCCATGGTTGCCATTGTGATTCCGCTGTTTATTAGTGCATTTCGTCGAGCTGAGGATTTAGCATTAGCAATGGAGGCAAGAGGATATCGTGGGGATATTGGACGTACAAAATTACGTCAATTGCAATTCAGTTATCGAGACGGCATCCTGTTGTTATTTATGCTGGTTCTTGTGGCAGTTGTAGGATGGTGGAGAACATGAAACGATTAAAAGGTATTGTTGCCTATGATGGAACTGATTATAGTGGATTTCAAGTTCAGCCTGAACAAGTAACCATTCAAGGGGAGATTGAGGCAGCCATTATGCGCATTACTGGCGAGACGATTCAAATTCACGGGTCTGGTCGTACAGATGCAGGTGTTCATGCCAAGGGTCAAACCTTTCACTTTGATACCAAATCAACCATTCCCATAGAAAAATGGTGTTGGATTCTTAATAATCAGCTACCTGACTCGATTGTCATTCAAACAATAGAGGAGGTAGAGCCATCCTTTCATGCTCGATTTGACGTCAGAGAGAAGGAATACCGATATTGTATCAACAATACTCAGGTGCCAGACATCTTTCGCCACCGCTATGCTTGGCATGTTCGCTATCCGCTAGATGTGGAAGCGATGAGACAAGCTGCCACCCATTTGATAGGAACGCATGACTTTACTTCTTTTTGCTCTGCAAGGACGCATGTGGAGAATAAGGTGCGTACCATTTATGACGTGAAAATTGAACAAGAAGGAACACTTCTTTGGATTATTTGTCGCGGCAACGGGTTTTTATATAACATGGTAAGAATCATTGCGGGAACTTTGCTTAATGTTGGAGAAGGAAAGCTAAGTCCAGATCATATTCCTAGTATTCTTGCAGGGTGCGATCGGGAATTGGCAGGACAGACAGCACCTCCCCATGGTCTTACAATGTGGGAAGTATTTTACAAGGAATAGTCCATTCGTTTTCCTTGACTCTCGCATGATCTATATAGTATGATAACTAATGGTATTTTCATACCCGCTAGCCCCACTCTAGCCCCGGGATTGAAAATTGACTTAGTACGAAATAGGATACACAAGGTAAAGTTGTTCACCGTTGCAGCTTTGGCCTTTAACATTGAACGGCAAGATATCTAGGAGGGACAAACATGCGTACCACATATATGGCGAAAACGCAAGAAGTTGAGCGTAAATGGTACATCGTTGACGCTGAAGGCCAAACTCTTGGTCGTCTTGCGAGCGAAGTAGCATCTATCCTACGCGGTAAACTAAAGCCTGAATTTACACCACACGTTGACACTGGTGATTTCGTAATCGTTCTTAATGCTGACAAAATCAAGCTTACTGGTAAAAAACTTACTGATAAAATGTACTATAGACACTCCATGCACCCAGGCGGTTTGAAAGCAACTCCTGCTGGTGAAATGTTGAACAAACGCCCAGATCGTATGTTCGAATTGGCTGTTAAAGGTATGCTTCCTAAAAACAGCTTGGGACGTCAAATGTTCTCAAAACTTAAAGTATATGCAGGTACTGAGCATCCACATGCTGCTCAAAAACCAGAAGCATGGCAAATTCGCGGCTAATAAAAGGGAGGAAATGACTCGTGGCACAAGTTCAATACTACGGTACAGGTCGTCGTAAACACTCCGTAGCACGCGTTCGCTTGGTACCAGGCGAAGGTCGCATTTCGATCAACAAGCGTGATATGGATAACTATTTTGGTTTGGAAACTTTAAAGCTGATCGTAAAACAACCACTAGTTCTTACTGAAACTCTAGGTCACTATGATGTTTTAGTAAACGTTGGTGGCGGAGGTACAACTGGTCAAGCAGGAGCTATCCGTCATGGTGTTGCTCGTGCGTTGCTAAAAGCAGATCCAGAACTTCGCGGTGCTTTGAAACGCGCTGGATTCTTGACTCGTGACCCTCGTATGAAAGAACGTAAAAAATACGGTCTTAAAGCTGCTCGTCGCGCGCCTCAGTTCTCTAAACGTTAATTTTACTGTTATCATAAGGATGCAAGCCTCAAATCATTTATTGATTTGGGGCTTGTTTTCTTTTGATCAAGTAGTGTCATGTCATGACCATAATTTGACCATACTCATTTTATTTATTCCTTGAAGAAATTCTTTGTCATTAGCTACGTGGTGCTGTCATTCTGTTGTTAAGCTGCTCAAGCACAAGTGGCCACGCTTGTTCATGTCGGTCTCTGGACTCTTGATCTGGGAATCCTGCATGGGTAAGACGGAGCAGTGTAGCATTGCTATGTGACTCAAGCTCAACCGTTACAACTGTTTCAGCCCCCTTTGTTCCTTTACCCCCAGTGACCCAGGTTAATTCAACCAGCCGGTCCTGCTCAAGTCTAAGAAATCTTCCGTAATGAGGATGACGTTCCTCTTCAAATTGTGTCTCAAAAAAGAAGGGCGTGTTTACCTCCCTTTCATCAATACTGACCCAGGAGCTGCAAACCAACGATCAAAGTGCTTCGTCCACGCTTGAAATAAAACATCTGGTGATAAATCCATTAGACGCTCCACCTTCAGACTATACGGTCGTTTTGAAAGATCAGGTATGGCAATAGGCTTTGGCATTCGTAAGCATTCCTTCCGGTAAGTTAAGTTGCACATTTGTAAAAGATTGATCTTTTTATCATCTCCATCTCACGCCATGCTATGAGCAGCCCTACACATTAGAGCGATTACGGTTTACATCAATCCTTATACTTTCCCGTCTGACTTTTATAGACAACCCCGTCATAATTGTCCATTTTAATCCATATGATGAAGAAGAGAATTGGGACAAAGGGGCGGTCGAAGTGACTAAAAAAGTAGTAGGGTGGGTGCTTGCCTGCTTTCTGCTGGTCATCATATTTACGTACAAGTTACCCGCACATTCTTCTTGGTCCACCTGGACATTGCCATTGGCAGGGACAGTAATAGCAATTGATGCGGGCCATGGTGGCTTGGATGGTGGTGCAGTAAGTAAGGATGGAAAAGTGGTTGAAAAAGATGTGGCATTGCCTATCAGTCTATATTTACGTGATTTTTTGCAGGAGTCAGGAGCTTATGTAATCATGACGCGTGAAGATGATAGGGATTTGTCATCAGAGGGTGCTAGTAAGCTGAGAAAACGAAAGTCGGAGGATATTCGCAATCGAGTGAAATTTATTAACGACAATGCTCCTGATTTTTTAGTCAGCATTCACTTAAACAGTATTCCGCAGGAGAAGTGGAGAGGTGCTCAAACCTTTTACTTCCCTGGTTTTCAAGAAAGTAAGACCATGGCCTTTCTCATTCAGGATGAGATTAAACGTGTGTTAGAAAATACCAATAGAAGTCCCAAGCAGACAGATGATATTTTTTTAATTCGGGAAGTAAAGACACCATCCGTGCTTGTAGAAGTAGGCTTTTTATCCAATCCTGAAGAAGCAAGGAAATTGGAGTCAGCAGATTATCAAAAAGCAATGGCAAACGCGATTTATCAGGGAATCTTGCGTCATTATGCAGGAGAAAAGAGCACAGCTACAAGCGCACCGTAGTTTGGGTGTGCTTGTTTAGTCTGTAACTATGCTATAATGAGGGCAAAAATTAGGAAACAGCAAGGGAACACCATGTGATTTACTAAACTAGGCAACGGGTATATGCGTACCCCTAAGCCTGTTTCCCAACTAGAAAATCGAGGTGGATTCAACATGCTAACGAAAGAGAAAATTCTCGAAGCATTACGTGACGTTAAAGATCCTGAGATAAATCGAAGTTTAGTAGAGCTTAATATGATTCGCAATATAGTGATTGAAGAACGGCATGTTTCTCTGGAAGTAGTGCTTACCATATCTGGCTGTCCATTAAAGGTAAAAATTCAAGATGACGTGGTGCAAGCGATTCGTGCATTGGGTGCAGAGCAGGTCGATGTTCGCTTTGGAGCCATGACAGAAGAGGAAAGGGCTGCGCTCAGCCAACAATTGCGTGGAGGGCAGACTACAGCTTCTCAGGGCCAAGGACAGGGTCAGGGTCAGACAAATGTTTTGCATCCTATACTTGCTGAAAATTCAAAGACAACATTTATTGCTATTACCTCTGGCAAAGGTGGAGTTGGTAAATCTACAGTTACGGTTAACTTAGCGGTCGCACTAGCACGTTTAGGCAAAAAAGTAGGAATTATTGATGCTGACATCTATGGATTTAGTGTTCCAGATATGATGAACATTGAGCAACGTCCTACCGTTATTGGACAGACCATTTTGCCAGTAGAGAAGTTTGGCGTAAAAGTAATGTCGATGGGCTTCTTTGTTGAAGATAACTCCCCTATCATTTGGCGCGGTCCTATGCTTGGCAAGATGCTTCGCAATTTCTTCAGTGAGGTACACTGGGGGGAAGACCTTGACTATCTATTGCTTGATTTACCCCCAGGAACAGGTGACGTAGCACTTGATATCCATACCATGATCCCGCAGAGCAAAGAAATTATTGTGACCACGCCTCATCCTACAGCAGCATTCGTAGCAGCAAGAGCGGGAGCTATGGCAATGAAAACGGGTCATAAAATTTTGGGGGTTGTGGAGAATATGGCCTGGTATGAAGCTAAGGATGGTTCCAAAGAGTATGTCTTTGGACGGGGAGGCGGTTCTAAGCTAGCGGAAACACTATCTTGTGCCCTGATCGCTCAAATCCCGCTTGGTCAACCAGAGATTCATCCGCAGGAGCCTGAATACTCTCCATCCATTTATAAAGCCGAAAACGCTATTGGACAAATTTATATGCAGCTTGCTCAAGATGTCGATCGACTATGTAAATAATAAAAACCAAAAGCATCGAACATTTAATAAAACGTATGCCCCGATAAAAAAGAAAAAGGTGAGAATAAGCTCACCTCTTTCTTTTATTCTCCACCCGATGATTTCTTCTTCTCTTTCTTCTTGCCTTTTGTTCCTTCGTTTAGACTCTGAGGATTCATCATATCCTCTTGGGCCTTCATCATGATTTTAAGCATCTCTGCTTGAAACATGGGGCTTTCTAAGCTATCCTTCATGATTTGCATCGTTTGCTTGCGATAGGCGGAGGTTTTCATCAAATCAAGTAAGCTTTTTTCATAATCAGGGTCCTTGAGAATACTAAGCATCATTTGCTGATACTCAGGGTCTTTCATAAGCTCTTTAAGCAGCTTTTTATTCTCATCCTTCATGGACTTAGCTAAGGTACTGGTGAACTTGGGATCTTTAAATGCTTTCTTGATGTGTGGATTGTCTGGTTTTGCTATACTTTGGATAAGCGTAGTACGCACAGTCTCGGGATTCATGATGAGATTTTTTTGGAAGCTTTCGTCTTTCATCATAGTTTCCATGGTTTTTTTGGCTTCATCCGTTTGCAAAATATCAAGAACCATCGTTTTGGTGGATTTGTAATCAGGCTGGGATTGGTTTTGTGACGTTGTTCCACAGCTTGATAAGAGAAGACCACATGCAATCACAGGGATCAGGGCAACAAAGACATGCTTGTTTAACATTAGCAGGGAACACCCTCCTTTTACAGTCCTCAGCTATTTATAAAATGTGCAGTTTTTTGTTTTCTTACGCTAGAATTTTCTTGCATGCATTGGTAAAATCATTAGGAGCCAATGAAGGAGGGACCAGCCTTGAGTTTGCGTAATTATGGATGGTTATTCGGTACAACACTCTTACTGGGTGGTATCGGCGGAATGCTTATGGGGTTAGTTACCCAGGAAAATATATACCATGGTTCTATTGCTAATTTTTTTATGGGATTATTGATGAATTTGTTGTTAGGCTTAACGACTAGCATTGTAGCTCAAATGGGTTTCTTTGCGTATATGATGTTTAATTATCTTGTATTAAATTCAATGAAGAGCAAGGCTTTGCGAAAGAATATCCAAATTTTCTTTATATTATTTGCTTTTTTTGACATGGTTTATTTACGGTATATTGCTTTTGGACAAGGAGGCTCGGTGCTTCCATACTTTGTTGAACCTGCCTTGCTGCTGGGAATAGCGCTAATAACGGCATATGCGAAAGTAAAGATGACAAATCCAACGGCATGGGTACCTACAGTATTCTTTATTTTTGTGGTGACGGCGATTGAGTGGCTGCCTGCTTTAAAGCAAGACGATTTCAAGGCTATTGCCGTAATGGTGGTACCTTTGCTGTTCTGTAATGTTTGGCAAATTTTACAGCTGCATCGCTTAACTACGCGTACGGAGCAAACGAAAAAGACGAAAACAAAAACGTCAAAATCTTTTTAATCTAGGCAAGGTTTACATATCTTAATTAATGACAAACAAAAGGCTACTCCATCTGTGTGGGAGTAGCTTTTTGTTTAGGACATAGGCTTTGCCTTACGAATTATTTAATTTCCTCGCTTTTGATTTTTGATCCTGAAATTAATTCAGATACGGTCACGAATTCATATCCTTGAGACCGTAATTTGTCGATAATAACCGGTAAGGCAAGATGAGTTTGTTTGCAGGAATCGCTTGCATGCATCAAGATAATATCACCGGGATGGGCTTTTGAGACAACATTTTGGATGATTCGATCCGTGCCGGGATTCATCCAGTCAAGGGAATCCGTATCCCATTGAATAACCATATAGCCCATGTCATTTGCTACGCGAAGCACACGTTTATCAAAATCACCATTTGGCATACGGATTAAATTAGGCTTTTTCCCTGTTAGTTCAGTGAGAATGGTATCAGCTTTGCCGATTTGGGTCCGCATTTGTTCTTCTGAATAACGGCTATAATTATCGTGACGGTGACCATGCGAGCCAATTTCGTAACCGCCGTCAACAATTTTCTTTACCATTTCAGGATGCTTTTGACTCCAAGGAGAAGAGAGGAAAAAGGTTACCTTGTCGAGCTTCTTCTCTTTTAAAATATCCAGAATGGGCTGTGTCCGCGTTTCTCCCCAGCTAATGTCAAATGTCAGAGCAACCTTTTTTTCCTTTGTATCCACCTTATAAATGGCTTGTGGGCCTTTATTTTTATCGACGGAGGCGGAGAAAACTTGCAGGCTGTCACGTTCGGCATAAGCGATGCCTGCCCCAAGAATTAAGGCCATACAAATAATAAAAAACTGTTTTAACTTCTTAGAACTGATTACGAACATATACTTCATAATGATAAGCTACCTCCTTTTAGCAGTTTGTCCCCCTACATTTTATGCAATTTGGAAAAGGTTATTCTTTCGCATCTATGTGTATAAAAAGGTAAAATGAATGAGATGGATAGTTAAGTAAGATTGGAGTGGGTATAGTGAGGGGTTTTATTAGTGACATTTGGAGAGGAACAAGCAAATATTTTGGAATTGCTCTCTTTATTCTGCTTGCAGGTGTAATTGTCGGAATGCTTAATTCGGCAAGTTTAAGTACGATTTTGAACAAAATGCTTGAACAGGTCCAAGAGGTTTCTAAAGAGCTCCAGTTGGAAAATAATATTTTTGCAACCATAAGAGTTATTTTTATGAATAACCTAATGGCAGCGATCATGATGCTGGGAATGGGGACGTTTTTTGCTATTTTTCCTATTTGGGGTTTATTTATGAATGGTGCTGTACTTGGGTATATATTAACAATGCCCAATCCAAAAGGGCTCAGCACATGGGAAATGCTTGTATATGGCATTCTACCACACGGTGTTATTGAGATTGTTGCTATCCTTTTTGCAGCAGGATTGGGGATTCGCTTTGGTGTATTATCATTTCGTTCAATTGGGGCGCTTTTTGCACCACAAAAAAGGGATCGAGTAAAACGAGACTGGGGAGATAGTCTGCGCATTCTTTGGAAAACCTTTATTTTGATTGTTGTCATGTTATTTGTAGCAGCGGTTATCGAGTCAGTAATAACACCTCAACTCCTGAATCCTCTTGTCAAATAATTGCTTGCAATGTAAAGCCGCTCAAAATAGCGGTTTTTTTATTGCGTTTTTCACTGTCATTGCCTGTATGTAGATTGAATTTTCGTAACGGGGGATTAAAAACTTCCCATATAAAGCGTTTTGTTTTTAATTGTATTAAAAAAGTAATAGAAAAAATAAGAATAGGGAATGAGCCTACAGGAAATGATATACGTAGACTTATTTCCGGGAGATGATCATAGTTGTTAGGATTATTGCTTACTACAAAAGAATGTCAGGAAGTCGAATATCTGCTGAAACGTGAATTAGAGGAAATGTTACTAGATTTCGGGGATAAGCGAATTGATCATTTAGTTAAAAGGGCAATGGAAGAAAGATATGCAACATTATTTAGGATGTACGCTCGCTTTGCATCACCTAGAGAGCTTTCCAAATACGTGAGAAAAAAAAGTATAAAGGAAGAATCTCTGTAAAACTAAAAATGTCTTAAAAACCTTATAACAAAAGGAATCTGCTCTATCATTATTCGTTTGAGTTACAAAGTAAAAGTAGATTTCAAAAAAAAATACATAAAAACTATTGACTTTATATATTGATTCATGATAGATTATTTCTTGTCCGAGAGACACAAACGAAAAACGAAAACAAGATTTGAAAAAACTTGTTGACTTAATTAAATACTTATGATAGTATTTAAAAGGTCGGTTTTAGGACAAGAAATAATTGCACTTTGAAAACTGAACAGTAAAATGTTTGATAGAAACACTAGCCAAGCAAGTTTTGAAGCTTTGATCAAGAACTACTTTAATGGAGAGTTTGATCCTGGCTCAGGACGAACGCTGGCGGCGTGCCTAATACATGCAAGTCGAGCGAGGGCCTTCGGACCCTAGCGGCGGACGGGTGAGTAACACGTAGGCAAAGTGCCTGCAAGACTGGGAGAACATAGCGAAACTTATGCAAATACCGGCTAGGGTTTTGCTTCGCATGAAGCGAAACGGAAAGATGGCGCAAGCTATA
>NZ_LSSO01000213.1:0-4821 GCF_001645205.1 Brevibacillus sp. SKDU10
GTATTAGGGTGATACCTGCAAAGTTAATATTTTTCATTTTCTAGAACGCTAGTTACTAGCGTTCTTCAGCGTGCAGACCTCCATGCCTTTCGGTATTTTGTCTACACGCTGAAACAACAAATATTGTTGTTGAAGATTGATGATTCGTAAGAAATATATTATGATCCGGGTCCTGGTCAATATTATATGGGTGATATGAATGAAGGAGCAACGTATATACATGTTCTTCCTGATGTCAGATATTTCGAAAAATATGCAGATGGAAGCACCAGGGATTATACCTGCAGATGAATTACTTACAAAATACAATATTAAATTGATAAGTTGGAATTATACCCAGTCAATAAAAAATAATTTTCCAACAAACAAAAAATTAGAGGAGATATAGAATTTAACCACAATAAGGCTTGTCATCGTGTTGTGGTTCTTGTTTATTGGTAGGTGCTTTCCGCCTCGCATCACTTGCAAGAATCCGTGCAGAAAAGAAATGGATAGGTTCGAACATAACATAAATATTTTAAGAAATATATTCATGTCTGGTAGAAGCCCATTTGGTATCCCTATCCCAATACCTTGACCTCATTTACCCGGGGTAAAATGAAAGGAGTGTTGTTGGTTTAGAATTAAGTTTGATGAAAAATTACTCTAAATCCTTAATTTCACTGCATATAAAAAGCCATTATTTTGAACAAAAGATTGATCAAAACGATGGCTCTCTTTTACTTTTCAGAACTGTTTTTTATAAAAAAGTTTGATTAATTTAATGCTCCTTATTCCACTAACGAGCCCGTTAGTTTAATAAAAGACAGCAAACAAAAAGAATCAATTTCGAAAAAAGATTGAACAAAATTGATTCTACAATATCGGATGGAAATGTAATACAAGATGTTTGACCATTAGGATGGGTTTTGTTGAACTATATTTGTGGGGCTTCCATACCAAACTTTGCCCATTCCTCTTTTGAAGGACCATAAATTCCTGGGACAGTTAATCCAGCCTGTCGCATAAGAACCGTCATTTGTCCTCGATGGTGGCTTTGATGTTGAATCAAAAACATTAATAGTGAACCATTTGGCATCTGTTGACCTATAAATTCGATACGTTCTTGTAGTGTATGGTCAGTCCATTCTCTTTTTAAAGCCTGTACAAATGCATTACTAGCTTGATGATAACTGTCTGCTATAAACTGAGCTGTAGTAGGAACGGGATAATCTTCGGCTGGGGCATCAAACGTTAAGTTCGTATTTGAAGTAATAATGCGAATGGCAGCAACGGTATGCCAAGCAATACGTCCTAAAGTCCAATTTTGTGAAGTTATTTCCTGTTTAAGCGATTCATCAGTTAGATTACTCAGTAGTTTCTGTGTAGCAGCAGCTTCGAACTCCCAAGATTTTAAAAAATGGTCTAAGGTTTGGAACATAAAAATCCCCCTAAAAATGTTTGTTTAATTCTTCTATTTTTAATAACGTTACAAGGATAGATTTGAAACATTAACAGACTAATTTAAATATTCTATAAGGTATACGCTAAATCCTTCTTACGCTAACCAACCACAAGTGTTTGAAAATGAATTTGGTAACTACCGTACAAAAAATAGCAGGAAATCGACTACAAGATATTGGTTTTTTGACGGACAAAAAATATACTGATATAGATTTATGGAGATTTTCCCGCCAAGTTGGTGATATAGTACAATTTAACCTTTGAGAAAAGTATCAATTCTCCAAATTCAAGAAGAGTGCACTTTTCTACATCTAATGATTTTTTTGGTGTATACTCTTCTTATTTTGTAAAAGAAAAGGAATTTGAGGAATGGTGGTACTATGAAGATCAGGGGAGTTTAAATAAAGTTGTGAGTGAGTTAGTAGACATAATCATGCTGCATGGATGGTTTGAGAGACTGGATAATCCTGCTATAGAACTAGAAGACATAGTAGCAAAAAAAGTTCTTGATAATCCATCGAAAATGCTAAAAGCAAAATTGTATGGTTTGGATTTTCTGAGCCTTATCAAAGCCTTCAGGCAATCTCATTAAGATTTTATCAAATTAAAATAAAAGTCTCAGACGTTAAACTGAACTGTGACCCAGTAAGGTGGACACTTTGAAAAAAGTGACCTTCTTACGGGTATTTATGTTTTAATCAACTTATGAAAATAAAGCGAGGAAAGAATTTTGGGAAAAACAAGAGCTAATGCAAAGGTTTTCATGGAACAAGAAATGAAACATCTTGAAGCTAACCCTTATGTTCAGCATGTAACGTACAAAAGTATTACTTATGCACCAGCATTTAAAGTAGCAGCTGTCAAAGCGTATCAAGAGGGACAAACACCTATGGAAATTTTTTGTGGTGCTGGTTTTGACATAGACGTTATTGGTCATGACAAAACCAAAACATGCTTAAAACGTTGGCGTAAAGTGTATCAAATTCATGGAGAGATCGGCCTTTTAGAAGAACAACGAGGAAAGAAAAGTACGGGTAGACCCTCGAGATAAAAGAATATTAAATTGGTTTCCATTCGATGCGGTAGACGCAGTTAGTACAGACCCTTCTACAGCAGATTTAACAGGTAGGACTTTGGAGTTTCTCGGCAACAGTGCAGGATTTCATCAGCCATCCCCAGATTCAAAGAGGGGTGGAGTGGCTTCTAAGCAATCAAGAAGCCAATGACTCTTGGTACGGGCATTGGGGCATTTCTTACATTTACGGGACATGGGCCGCTGCTACCAGCCTAATTGCTGTCGAAGTCTCTTCCGAACATCCTGCAATTCAGAAAGCTGTACAGTGGTTATTAAAAATCCAGAATGAAGACGGGGGGTGGGGAGAGTCATGTAAGAGCGATATTGTTAAAACATATGTTTCTTTAGGTGTCAGTACACCTTCTCAAACCGCGTGGGGAGTGGATGCCCTCATTTCAGTGTTCCAAAAGCCCATTCCGGCGATTGAACGTGGAATTCAATTTTTAATTGATTTCGAAAAAAATCAGGACTGGACGTTCTCTTATCCAACAGGAGCCGGATTACCCGGCGGTTTTTACTTTCACTACCACAGCTACCGGTACATTTGGCCTTTGCTTGCTTTAGGTAATTATAAAAAGAAATATTAAATATCTCTTTATGTTTTTTATGTTTCACAAGGGTCTATGGATAAGGTTTACACTCTGGATGAAAATGGACATTTTATGGTTTTGCCGAGGCTTATACCACTAATGAAATTTAATCTTGATGGGAGAATCAATGGTTCACTTAGAGATTCCACCCACATTTAAGTAACATTCTGTTTATTCGAGCAATCGTCGTTTAATATGATTATACGTTTGCTCATTTGCTATTTCATAATAAAGTGGAAGAGAACTAATGTTTTAACGGGAGATTCTGCATGCGGAGGAACGCTCCCATTGGCAGCTGCACGATAAGCTGCGCTGATACTAGGACGAAAGTAAATGTGATCAAAAAAAATCAGCACAAATACTCGATATCAGCAATGTGCAACGTCCTGCAAATTCCCAGAAGCACGTATTACTATGAAGGGAAAAGAAAGAGTATCTGAGGATATACTTACCATCAAAGTAGGTTTCCAGTGTAAATTTAAAACCCTCGAACAGCTTAAAAATGAAAGTTGACCTCGTTGTTTTAAAGATACAATTAAATTAAGTAAGAAGATTTTGGGTGAAAAAAGAATAAGGGGTAGGTGATGCTTTACGTCTCCTCGTTCGTTGTACGTGTACGTTTGTTCTCTTGTCGGTGTTTTTTCCTTACGAATCCGATCCAGTTTATCGTTGCCAAAAGTGGTATTTGAAATGGGGCAGTTCATGGGTAAGTAAAATAGACCCTAACGTGCCTTAGCCAAGCTAGGCACGCTGGAGAGAATTTGACGCTTACTTTAACGAAATCATTAGTAGTTTAGTGGAGATTTAGTTTTTAATAGGAATTTCTTTATCAAAAAAACGATAGATGCGATTTTCTTCTCATTTATAACATTTTCAATAGTTTTGATCATAAATATTTGGTCAGTTACATGATTCACCCAATCGAATCCGGTAATGCTTGTCGTTTCTGAGATGCCATCTTTATAGTTTATCGTGATAGGGTATTCAACTTCACCAAATTCCCCTTTAAGCTACTAGCGGATTTGTGAATCTCTTTTGTTGAGCTGCTGTCAATCTTAAAAGAAATCGAAATTGGCGAGACGGAGATCGTTTTTAATACTGCCTTATAACCAAACATGGTAATGTTTTGATCTATCAGATAAAGGTTAGAGTATTCGATTATAAAAAACCAAGAAAGACTGGAATTGGACTACTTTAAAAAGTTCAGTCTTTCTCGGTTTTCTTTTTTCCATAATGAAGCGGTCACTCTTACAAGTGTGACCGCCAGAAAACTCGTATTATTATAATAAAGCCCCCGTAATATTAATCTCTCCATTGACTGTTGCTGTACCGCCATCAACAATTTGGGCGGTTAATGAATACGTAACATCACCGATTCCAGGGGTTAAATCAATATGACTAATACACACAGAACCAAATGAGTTGGCTCCGGTTCTCTGATCAATAATACTTAAAATGACTGTAGAACCTCGGAGAACTTGAAATTGGACTACTGGATCACCAGTTTCATTTTGCCAACCAATTACACCATTTATCCAGATACGATTTGAAACGGAACTTCCCGTAATTGTGATCGTTTTTAATGTAGTAGGGATATTACTTAATATTGTAGAACTTCCACTAGTATTGGGGGTATTTTCAGAAACTTGGAATATTAAGCTTCCAGCTGGACCAGTAGGACCAGTAGGGCCGGTAGGGCCAGTAGCGCCGGTA
>NZ_LSSO01000214.1:0-21861 GCF_001645205.1 Brevibacillus sp. SKDU10
AAACGGGGGCTTGACCAAAAGCAAAGATGTCTTTTCGTATAAAACGAAGCTTATTTTTTAAGGTTGTAGAATGCTGCACGGCCACCGTAACGAGCTGTTTCACCCAATTCATCTTCCAAACGAAGCAATTGGTTGTATTTCGCAACACGGTCTGTACGGGATGGAGCACCTGTTTTGATTTGACCAGCGTTAGTTGCAACCGCGATGTCAGCGATTGTGGAATCTTCTGTTTCACCAGAACGGTGAGAGATAACTGCTGTGTAACCAGCGCGTTTAGCCATTTCGATTGCATCGAAAGTCTCAGTCAATGTACCGATTTGGTTAACTTTAACCAAGATGGAGTTAGCAGTGTCTTTTTCAATACCAGTAATTAGACGTTCAGTGTTTGTTACGAACAAATCGTCACCAACCAATTGAACTTTGCTTCCTAGGCGGTCAGTTAGAAGCTTCCAACCTTCCCAGTCATCCTCAGCCAATCCGTCCTCGATAGAGATGATTGGGTATTTGGATACTAGGCCTTCATAGAAAGCAACCATTTCTTCTGTAGTTTTTACTACGCCTTCACCAGTGAAGTGGTATTTGCCATCTTTGAACATTTCAGTAGCAGCTACGTCAAGAGCGATGAATACGTCTTTACCAGCTTCGTATCCAGCAGCTTTGATAGCTTCTAGGATTGTAGTGATCGCTTCTTCGTTGGATTTCAAGTTAGGAGCGAAACCACCTTCGTCACCTACTGCTGTGTTAAGACCTTTATCATGAAGAACCTTTTTCAAGGAGTGGAAGATTTCAGAACCCATACGTAGAGCTTCTTTAAAAGAAGGAGCATTTACTGGCATAACCATGAATTCTTGAATATCTACTGTGTTATCAGCGTGCTCTCCACCGTTTAGGATGTTCATCATAGGAACTGGAAGAGTTTTCGCGTTGAATCCACCCATGTAGTTGTACAAGGAAACACCTAGAGATGTAGCTGCTGCACGAGCTGCTGCCATAGATACACCTAGGATAGCGTTAGCACCCAATTTTGCTTTGTTTGGAGTACCGTCTAAAGCGATCATCGTCATGTCGATACCAACTTGGTCAGTAGCGTCCATGCCGATTAGCTCAGGTGCGATTGTATCATTTACATTTGCAACAGCTTTTGTTACACCTTTACCTAGGTAACGAGATTTGTCACCATCGCGAAGCTCAACTGCTTCGTGTGCACCAGTGGAAGCACCAGATGGAACTGCTGCACGGCCCATAGAACCGTCTTCCAAGTATACTTCTACCTCTAGAGTTGGGTTACCACGGGAATCTAGAATCTCGCGAGCGTAAATATCAGTAATAATTGTTGTCATAAATGCCATCTCCTTATTCTCTTATTGTTATTTAATAATAGATTTTCCTGTCATTTCTGCTGGTTGTTCTACACCTAATAGCTCCAACATAGTAGGAGACAAATCAGCAAGAATACCATCCGGTCTCAGTTCGATACCTTTTTTGGTCACAATAACTGGAACAGGGTTTGTGCTATGAGAAGTGATTGGTCTGCCTTCTTCTGTAAGCATCCAATCTGCGTTTCCGTGATCGGCTGTGATGATAGCTACTCCGCCCTTAGCAATAATAGCGTCTGCTACGCGACCTACGCAAGCATCAACAGTTTCAACAGCTTTAATGGTAGGCTCCATCATACCTGAATGGCCAACCATATCGCAGTTTGCAAAGTTAAGAATGATTGCATCGAAGTTTTCTTCTTCAATTTCCTTCACTACTGCGTCGGTTAGTTCATAAGCGCTCATTTCTGGTTGTAGGTCATAGGTAGCTACCTTTGGAGAAGGAATCAAAATACGCGTCTCACCTGGGAACTCCTGCTCACGACCACCACTGAAGAAGAACGTTACATGCGGATACTTTTCTGTTTCCGCGATGCGCAATTGCTTTAGATTATTTTGAGCTAACACTTCACCTAGCGTGTTATCTAGGTTAGTTGGTTTGTAGGCTACGTATCCATCGACTGACTCAGAGAATTTCGTTAAGCATACAAAGTGTAGGTTTTTCGGATAATTCTCTCCACGGTCAAATCCACGGAAATCCTCATTCGTGAACGCTTGGGAGGTTTGGATAGCACGGTCAGGACGGAAATTGAAGAAGATAACTGAATCACCGTCTTCTACTTTCCCAATCGGTTGGTCATTCTCATCAACCATTACAGCAGGCATAACGAATTCATCCATGACAGATTTCTCATAGGATTCCTTTACAGCCTTGATTGCATCGGAGTAATGAGGGGCATCACCATATACCATAGCACGGTATGCCTTTTCAACGCGTTCCCAGCGTTTATCGCGGTCCATAGCGTAATAACGGCCTTGTACAGTCGCGATTTTACCAACGCCAAGCTCATCCATCTTACGTTGTACTTCTTCAATGTAGGTAATGGCGCTATCAGGAGCTACGTCGCGACCATCTAGGAATCCGTGGACAAATACATCCTCTGCGTTTTCCTTTTTTGCAAGCTCAAGCAGAGCAAGTAGATGGTTGATGTGGCTGTGAACACCGCCATCAGACAATAAGCCAAAGAAGTGAACCTTTTTGTTATTCTCTTTCGCATGCTTAAAAGCAGCAATCAATGTTTCGTTTTCAAAAAATGCGCCTTCTTTAATGGACTTGGTGATGCGAGTAAGATCTTGATAAATGATGCGTCCTGCACCAAGATTCAAGTGACCTACCTCGGAGTTACCCATTTGTCCTTCTGGAAGACCTACTTCAAGACCAGAAGCTAACAAGGTAGCATTCGGATAATCATTCATCAAACGGTCGTAGTTTGGTTTTTTCGCTTGATTAACAGCATTACCGTAATCATTCGTGCGAAGACCAAACCCGTCCATAATAATTAACGCAACTGGTTTTGGTCTGTTAGCCATATAGCTTCCCCTCCTACTGTTGTACTCCGTTGACTAAGCCCATGTAGCCTTCAACAGTTAGGCTCGCTCCGCCAACTAGTGCTCCATCAATGTCGGACTCACCCATATAGCTTGCCACATTTTCAGGTTTCACGCTACCACCGTATTGAATGCGTACTTGAGCTGCTGTGTTAGCGTCAAATGCACCAGCAATTACACTGCGGATGAAAGCGATCGTTTTATTAGCATTTTCAGCCGTAGAAGATTTACCTGTACCGATTGCCCAAATTGGCTCATAAGCAATTACAGTTTCTTTTACTTGCTCAGCAGTTAGACCGCTAAGAGCAGCTTCTGTTTGCGTACGAACCACGTTTTCAGTGGTATTAGCCTCGTACTCTTCCAGGGACTCCCCTACGCAAACGATTGGCTTCATACCATGAGCAAGGATTGCTTTTGCTTTTTTGTTCACCGTTTCGTCTGTTTCGTTGAAGTATTGGCGACGCTCGGAATGACCGATAATCACGTATTCAACACCTAGCTCTTTTAACATTAGCGGGCTGATTTCACCGGTGAATGCGCCTGTTTCTTCAAAATGCACGTTTTGAGCACCTAATTTATAAGGAGTACCTTTGAATTGCTCAGCCAATGCTGGCAAGTTTGTGAAAGGTGCGCAGATTACTTTTTCGATTTGAGGAGCTTGATCCTCTTTTGGTAATTGAGAGGCAAACGTAGTTGCTTCCGCGATTGTTTTGAACATCTTCCAGTTCCCAGCAATAATTGGTGTTCTCATTACTTCCACTCCTCACCTTTTACAGATATAGCATTTTACTTGTCTTGCAATGCGGTTACGCCTGGTAGCTCTTTACCTTCCATGAACTCAAGGGAAGCTCCACCACCAGTAGAAATGTGGGTCATTTTATCTGCTACACCTGCTTTTTCTACAGCTGCTACAGAATCACCACCACCGATGATTGTTGTGCCCTGGCATTCTTCCATTGCGTTAGCAACAGCAATCGTACCACTTGCAAAAGCATCCATTTCAAATACACCCATAGGTCCGTTCCAGACTACTGTTTTAGAAGGAACAATTGCATCACGGTAGTTAGCCACGGTCTTAGGTCCGATATCAAGGGCCATCCACCCTTCTGGAATCGCGTCAATGCTTACCACTTGCGTATTGGCATCTGCTGCAAATTTATCAGCAACCACTACGTCCACCGGCATAAGCAGATTCACATTGCGCTCTTTTGCTTGCTCCATCAACGTGCGGGCAAGATCCAGCTTATCTTCTTCACAAAGGGAAGCTCCAACATTGTAACCTTGTGCTTTGATGAAAGTGTTAGCCATACCGCCACCGATGATCAAAGTGTCTACTTTGCCCAACAGATTTTCAATTACGCCGATTTTGTCTTTTACTTTCGCTCCACCCACAATTGCTGTGAAAGGACGCTCAGGCTTGGACAAAGCTCCACCCATGAATTGAATCTCTTTTTCCATCAACAAGCCAGCTACTGCTGGAATGTGCTGAGCGATACCCGCAGTCGTTGCATGTGCACGATGAGCTGTACCAAATGCATCGTTTACAAACAGGTCAGCAAGGCTTGCAAAGCTTTTTGCTAGCTCAGGATCGTTCTTTTCTTCCCCTTTATGGAAACGAACATTTTCAAGAAGGATTACGTCGCCTTCCTTCATCTCTTGAACAGCAGCCTCAACCTCTGCGCCAATTGAATCGTTCAGTTTTTTTACGGGTTTGCCAAGAAGAGAAGCTAGATGTTCGCCTACCGCAGTAAGACGCATTTCTTCCACTACTTCACCTTTTGGACGGCCGAAATGGCTAGCCAAAATGACTTTAGCATGGTTATCGATTAAATATTGAATAGTTGGAACAGCAGCACGAATACGCGTGTCGTCTGTAATTACGCCATCTTGCATTGGGACGTTAAAATCTACTCGACAAAACACACGTTTACCTGCTAATTCTATATCGCGAATGGACTTTTTGTTCACGGAAGGTACCCCCCTCAGACTTGTTACCTGACTAAATACTTGCTTAATCTAGCTTATACATAGTGGAAAAGGGAGAGAAGCTCTCCCTTTTCACATTACATGAAAGTTTGTATGGCTTACAGACCTTTTTCAGCAATGTATTTGCAAAGATCTACTACACGGTTGGAGTAACCAGACTCGTTATCATACCAAGAAACAACTTTAACCATGTTGCCTTCCATTACCATTGTAGATAGAGCATCAATGGAAGAAGAATCAGGGTTACCATTATAGTCGCAAGAAACTAGTGGCTCTTCAGAGTATCCCATGATACCTTTCAATGCGCCTTCAGAAGCTTCTTTAAGAGCTGCGTTTACTTCTTCAACTGTTGTAGAAGTTTTTGTTTCAACAACTAGGTCAACTACAGACACGTTTGGAGTTGGTACACGCATTGCAAAACCGTTTAGTTTACCTTTCAACTCAGGCAATACCAAAGATACGGCTTTCGCTGCACCAGTAGAAGTTGGGATAATGTTCTCAGCCGCTGCACGAGCACGACGCAGGTCTTTGTGTGGCAGGTCAAGAATTTGTTGGTCATTTGTGTAAGAGTGAACAGTAGTCATCAGACCTTTTACGATTCCGAATTTGTCGTTCAATACTTTAGCAAATGGCGCCAAGCAGTTTGTTGTGCAAGAAGCGTTAGAGATTACAGTGTGAGCTGCAGGATCATATTGATCGTGGTTAACACCCATAACGATTGTGATATCTTCGTTTGTAGCAGGTGCGGAGATAACTACTTTCTTAGCTCCACCCTCAAGGTGTTTCGCAGCATCTTCACGTTTTGTGAAACGACCAGTAGATTCAACTACGATGTCAACACCTAGCTCGCCCCAAGGCAATTTAGCAGGTTCACGCTCAGCTAGAACTTTTACTTCTTTGCCATTAACAATCAGGCTGTTTTCTTTTACTTCAACAGTAGCATTCAATTTGCCATGTACTGTGTCATATTTCAAAAGATGCGCTAATGTTACTGCATCTGTCAAGTCATTTACTGCAACAATTTCAACTGCTGGGTTGTTTAGAGCTGCACGGAATACGTTACGTCCAATTCGTCCAAAACCGTTAATTCCTACTTTTACCATGTAGATAACCTCCTAAGTTCCACTCTTAGAATAATTTTTTAGAGAATCTATATCGAACCAGTTCATAGCTTACTATGACCAGACGATTACAAAACCATGTTACGAACAAAAAAGCCTTTGTTCTTAGTATGTCAAACTTTATCCAACCAATTCCATGCTTACAAATCTTTTTACCCCAGTCCTTTACTTGTCAAACGAGTGATCTGTTTATAACTCTCCACACTATTACGTTTGCAAGGCAGGCTTCACTCGGGCTGATACAAAATCAAATTCCAATGATTAGTGTATCCCCGCACAATTACAAAACATACCAAGGCTGCAACTGTTATTTTAGATTGTAGCAGAGGATTGACGATGCTCTTCCAAAATGGCTCGAGCCGCACCTTCATCGGTAATTAAAACAGTTTGGCATGCTTGTTTGGCAAAGGCCATGATTGCTTTTGCTTTGCTACTGCCTCCACCTAAGGATAAAACTACATCAGCTCGCTTCACGTCTTCTAGGGACAAGCCAATGGTCGGCATTTTATAGATAGTTTCTCCTGCCGCATTAAAGTAATATCCAAATGCTTCACCAACAGCCCCAAGCTCTCGTAGTACTTCTAGCTCTTCTTCTGTGTACTTACGTCGCATAGCCATGGCCATTCCATCACCAATTCCATGTATAACCACCCTGGTTTTGTGAAGCAGTTGCATAACCTCTGCAACCTGTGCTTCTCCCAATAAGGATTGAACTACATCAGGGCTTAAACGATCAGGCACATGCAATAGATGATAGGTTCCACCTGACTTTGCAGCAAGAGAAGAAGCAATCGTATTAGCCTGCATTTCTACCTTTTCCCCAAGTCCACCACGCGCTGGCACAAATTGCACATCACGAAAATGCGAGGAAGGAGTAACATGCTCAGCTACCGATACAATCGTGGACCCGCCTGTAACAGCAACCACGTCACCTTCTTGAACTACTTGTTTTAATATCCGGGCTCCTACTCGTCCCAATTCCTTTTTACCCCATTCCGATACGTCCACGTCACCAGCAACCACAATTACTTTAGGAATATGTAAGATGTGTTGTAACTGTAGAGCAAGGTCGTTAAAGCCGAACAGTTCATCTGCCATAGAATCCATCTCTTTTAAAAGGTGGATTCCCTCTTCCGTACAGCTCATACCAATCGGGCTGACGTGAATTAAGCCCATATCTTTGAGGAGCTCTACTTCTGACCTGAGGATGCGCTCAGTCGTTTGCAAATTCTGTGCTAACGCCCTGCGACCGACAGGCTGCAAATGACGAATCGATTGCATAAGATCGTATCGTTTACGCAATACTTGTACGAGGTCGGGAACAAGCTTGTTTTGGATATTTAATAAAGTACGCATTCCACATTCATCCTTTTCCAGTCTTAACGGGACTCAAAACGTCCCACATCATACAAATTATGTCCCGCAGCTTTCAAAAAAATAAGCAGAATGCTTACTCTTAATGTAGCATACACTCTGCTAGCTGACAAGAAGCCAAAAGAGAAATCTTAATTTATTCACATTTACCCATTTTTTGTTGCAAATATAGGCGTAATTCCTCCTCGGCAACAACCGAGTCTACAGATACAAATGCTTCTAGCCCGTTAATTTCAACTACGGGAATCGTAAACATGTACTTTTCCTCTAATCGCATATCTAAAGTAATGTCGACAACTTTATACGTGATCGGAAATTCCTTAGCTAATCGTCTGATATGCTCCTCAACATCATCACACAAGTGACAGCCGGGCCTACCATATAAAATCATTTCAATATGATCTGATTGTAATCGTTTGCTTTCTGCGCTAGCCATGTTAACGGGTTGGCTCCTTTATCTTCTCTTATTTTACATTCATTTTATCATTACAAAAAGCGTTTTCGTTTAGCAGACGATGAGATCAACATTTCCTCTCGATACTTAGCCACAGTACGCCGGGAGATTTCAATCCCTTCTTTCTCCAGCAATTCCGCTAGCTTTTGATCCGAATATGGTTTATTCCGATCTTCTTTGTCAATGAAAGCTTTGATTCGTTTCTTCACGCTTTCTGAAGATGCCGCTTCTCCACTTGCGGTGGACAGGGCCGAAGTAAAGAAGTACTTTAATTCGAAAACACCGCGGGGAGTTTGTACATATTTATTACTGGTAGCACGACTGATTGTAGATTCATGCAATTGAACTCGCTCCGCAATATCTTTTTGAGTCATCGGTTTTAAATAATGAATCCCTTTCTCAAAAAAGTCATTCTGCAAGTCAACAATCGCCTGTGTTACACGCAACAGGGTCATTCTTCTTTGCTCTAGACTTTTTGCAAGCCACACCGCTGCATTTAGTTTTTCATGAACAAATTGCCGAGCCTCATCCTTCTCGGTTTTCTCTTTTAGCATTCGTTCATAAAAGGGATTGATAGACAATCGCGGTAACGAAGAATCGTTGACAATGACAATATATTCTCCCATTACCTTTTCAACTGTAACATCAGGAACAATGTAGCGTATATCTGCGCTGCTATAAGCCGCTCCAGGTCTCGGATTCAGTGTACGAACCAAATCAGCAATCCGTTGTACATCACCTACGCTTATATGAAGCTGTTCAGCAATTTTTCCAAAACGATTATTTGCCAGATCAACTAGATGATGCTTAATGACTTCTACGATATGTTCGTCATCCTGTCCCTCATGCTCTAGTTGTAACAGCAAGCATTCTTCTAGCGAACGCGCAGCTACACCAGCCGGGTCTAAATGCTGAATCACTCGAAGAACATCCTCTACCTCCGCCAAATCAACTCCTAACCGCTCCTTAATGTCAGTGACAGGCACTTCTAGATAACCTCGCTCATCAAGATTTCCTATAATATATTGGGCAATCTGACGTTGTACTGGCGTCAATCTTTTTACATAACCGAGTTGTTCTTCTAAATGAGAAAATAAGGTGGTTCGTGTATCACTCACATAATCTAGAGGACTGTAGGCGCTTTCATCTCTGTTGACTGAAAAATCATTATGCCCCGGATTATTCAATAATTCCTTCCAATCAAAGTCCAAGCTTTTTTCCCGTTTATCTACAGGCAACGGTTCTTGGGCAACCGCAATTTCCTGAAGATCAATCACTGGATTTTCGATCGCTTGGTCCTGCAAATAATTCATCAGATCAATGGCCGAAAACTGCAATATCGTAATAGCTTGACGCAATTCAGGCGTCATCACTAACTTTAACGTCTGTTCTTGATACAAACCTAAGCCCATATTCATATTGCATTCCTCCTCCCCGTCAGAAACCATCAAGCTGTCGATAGCTCCAACAACTTCTTTCCACCTTTCCTTACTCTCTTCCTCTATTATAGCGTTCATGCAATTTTCCTGCCAAGACGTATCTTTTATTGACACACTTTTCATACAGTATATCAAGGTTGGCTCGGCAAAGACTCTTTTTTTGTTGCTCTTTTTAATCATACAGTAAAAAAGTTGTCCTATGCTCCATTTTCGTATATAATAAACTTTGTTGTCTGAAACATATGCGCCCGTAGCTCAGTGGATAGAGCAGCGGTCTCCGGAACCGCGTGCGTAGGTTCGATTCCTATCGGGCGTACCATATTAGTTAAACCTCGAAGCCTCCGTTTATTACGGGGGTTTTTATGTGTGCAAAAATGAAGCCGCATCTAATTTTAGCTGATTCTTTAAAAATGATATCCATTGCATAATTCCTTTGCTATAATATTATCAGATTATTCTAAAAGTTGGTGGTATTTATGCGGAAGGTACTATTTTGTGTAGGGTGGTTAACAATGTCATGGATGTTTCTTTATGTAGTAATGCTTCTGCGATAAACACTAACCTTGTCCAAGCAACAAATGCCTTTAGATTACTAGGTATTTTGAAAGCGCAGTCATTTTGTAAAGCTACTTACTACTAAGCAAATGGGTCTTTCTACTTAGTTTTGCTTTCTTTATGAGCTTTCCTGCGCTTCTGTAGTGCTTGAGAATGAGATGACACTCCAGTAATCCTATGATGAAATGAAATATCTCACATGATACGAGGTTTTACAGGGCGAAATACAAAATTTCTACCCATTATTTATGATCGTTAGATACAATTTCCTATTACCCGCGACTTTTGCAGATTTTGTCATCATTTGTCATACTGTGATTAACAAAAATAAAGATAAGTGGGGCTTATTTAAGTATGGGTAAGTTAAATGTAAAATCGTTAGCAATTGGCATTGGAATCGGGGCTCTATTATCCTCCTCTATCGCCTATGCTGCTTCAGAAATGGCTGTCAAACCAGATATGGAAAAGCCTATTACTTTTTACTTCGATGGTGTACCTAAATCACCACCTGTTCAAACACAAGGATTTCTATACAAAAATACAGCATATGTCCCTGTTCGTTTTGCAGCAGAAAACCTTGGCAAACCGATCGTATACGATGGGAAATCACTCTCTGTCTACATCGGTAAACTCCCGACAAGCAAAACCTATTCTAAGTATCAAGCTGTAGAATTGGTACGCCAGAAATATGGGAAAGAGGTACCGGAGAATTTCACGATTGCTTATGATCACGATGATGAACGCGGAAATTATGTCATCCAGATTTATCAAGAGGTGGTAAATAACTTCCAGAGCGGAGATCGTTATATTAACACCTACGGCTGGTATATCGTAAACCCTAATACCGGCGATATTAAGTCTTTGTTTTAACCTTAATAGCTATTATTATGCGATCTTTTCTACCTAACATTTTTTCTCGTCTTATAAAAGTAAAACACACCTGAATGCGGTGTGTTTTTTCTTTTACTTATCTATATCGTCTATTTTGTTTTTGTAAGAATATCCTTTATTTATTGCCCAAATCGAACATCCAACTATGATACCGACAATGACAACAACAGCAATAATCATGGAACTCAATTTTCCATCACCCCCGTTTGTTTGGTGTACAGTCCCCTTTCCATTGTACAGAACATTCAAAAACAAACCAAGGGAATACAGCTTTCTATGCACAATGCATAATTATTGACGTATGATAACCCGTCTGCCTCCGTATGATCTAGTGCTGTTGTCACATAATAACCATAAAACAATTCCACGAACAAATGTTTTGTGCACAACCTGTTGATAACTTTGTGGATAAATACTAGGGAGGTCTATCAATATGGAAGAACAATTATTTCTCATTTATCAGGAATCAAATGAAGATGAATGCCTTCTAACAATCCAGCCCTATTTAACTTCAGAGGAATTAGCGGAGGCAATTAGTCGCTTAGAACATCGAGACATTACAGACTACACCATTATTAAAGGAAAAAAAATGAAGGCAAAAATGCGGGTCATGATTGACCTAACAGAAGATACTGGAAAAGATTTGAAGGAAGAAGAACCTCATAAGTCGAATGAAGAAAAGGATTTAGATTAACGAAATTTTTAAGATAAAACTTACGTACTAGTACTAGAAAGGAGGACCGAATGTGGAAGAGCAATCACGCGAAGATCTTTATGCGCTAAATCGAAAAGCTTTAGAATATATCCTGAGATTTCTAAAAGGGGATGCTAATTCCTTCCCTCTGCTTGTTGAGCTTTTTGATCAGCGCGTGCAGCGCATCGTCCTCAAAATGGTCTATTCCTATCATGATTCCCAGGACGTATGCAATGATATTTGGCTAAAAGTAGCCCAAAACCTAAATAAATTTGATCAATCCTATCCTTTCCATTCTTGGCTATACCGCTTATCCTCAAATACTTGCATTGATTTCCTTAGAAAAAAGAAGGAAATTACCATGAAGGACGACCAATTGTATCACCAAGTAAATAAACAACAAAAATCCGTTGAAACACCGGAAACCTTATTTATGAAAAAGGAGTTTTACTCCCATATTCAGGAACTGTTATATCACTTGGAGGAAGTAGATCGATTAATTGTTACTCTTCGTTTTGTGGATGAGCTAAGCTATGAAGAAATTGGCGCCATTGTAGGAATGAGCAAAAATACGGTTGGTACCCGTCTATTCCGTTCCCGGAAGTTTTTAAAAGAGTTGCTGAGCCATAAATCAATAGAAAGGAGTGTATACAATGCAACATCCGGATGAGTTTACTTTCATGATGTATGCAGACGGTGAATTAATCCAAGAGGAACATCAACAAGTGGCCAGCCATTTGCAAAGCTGCTCCGAGTGTCAAAAACTATACGCTACTTTTCTTGAAGAGCAGGCAGACCTTGTAAAAGCCATTCATTTAACAACACCTACGCTTCCACCTATCCACTTGGAAAAAAACGTTTGCGATCAAATTAATCAAATTGCATCCTTTAATCAAAACCGTCACCACCTATTTGTTCATCGTCTACGCTTTGTTTTTGGAGCATCCCTTGGTTTCTTTCTTGTCATGCTCTTAGCTGGAATCAACTGGCTAAATGACTGGAATAGCGCAATTAATTCTTTATTTCAGTGGCAATCAATCTGGAGCTCCATGTTCTGGTTAAAAGAAAAAGCAACAATGATTTTACTGATGTTTAAGAATTTCTACCTCATTGGCTTTATCTCTTCTATTTTGTTTGTTCTAGCCATTTTATTATATTCTATTCGCCTGTCCAGCAAAATGAACGCGAATAACTGGAGAACTAGATAATGAGTAAGAGAATATTCTTCCTCTCTTTCTTGCTTGTTTTTTGTTTTATCTTGGCTAGTTCTGCTTATGCTATCAATCTCCACAATGGAGAGCTCTATCAAGTAAAGTCTAATGAGGTACATCACGGGGATGTTATAACAAATGCCAGTAAAGTAGTGATTGATGGAACAATAGATGGGGACTTATATGCTTTTGCAGAAACGATCGATATAAAAGGAACTGTAACAGGAGATGTAATCTCATTTGCTTATCTTACAAACGTATCAGGGACAGTAGGCGGTAACGTACGCTCCTATTCTCAAGCACTCACTGTCTCAGGTACTGTTCAGAAGAACATATCGGCCGGTGCTGATGAGCTTCGTGTAAATCAATCTGGGAACGTGAACGGCAGTATTTTAGGTTTTGTCAATGAAATGAACATAGAAGGACGTGTTGGGAAAGAGACAAATGGGTTCTACAATCAAGCCACGATTTCAGGTTTATTAGGGGAAGGTACTTCCCTATTCCAAGTAGAATCTCTTCATCTTAAGCCTACAGCTACCATTCAGGGTGATCTTATTTATACATCATTTGAGCCTGCTCAAATTGATGCTGGAGCTAATATCAAGGGACAGCACAAGCATACTATTATTGAACCTAGACCTTCCTACGGCTCCTTTATGTTAATGATGTCTGTCTCTTCATGCTTAAGTACATTAATTTTTTGGCTACTTATCCGTTATTTCTTTGCCGGTTCTCTATACAATGTGAGCCAACAGTTGCACACTCGCCATCCTTTTAAACAATTTGGGGTCGGCTTGCTTATTTTTATCTTGGCTCCATTGCTTAGTATTGTGATGTTACTTACTGTTGTTGGTATTCCTGTAGGTTTCATTATTGCAATCGCCTACACCCTGCTGCTTATTTTAGGGAAAGTGTATGTTGGCACTTGGTTGGGACAAAAGTTAATAAGCTTTTTTCAGTGGAAAATCTCACCCTTATTTGCTGAATTTATTGGTGTATTCCTATTAGTACTTATCATCCAAATCCCTTTATTAGGCTTTTTACTCGGAATGTTGGTCAATATATATTTCTTCGGCGCGATTACAAGCTGTGTGCGTGCCAGTAACAAAAGAGCCGCACTTTAATTTTTTAGACAAGGTTTAAAATATACATTTTTTGGGTTAAATAATGGAGTAGAGTTCTGATTTTGTTTGACCTTTATTGACCAATTGTGTATGATTATTGTAAGAAAAGGGAGGAGGAACGTGAATGAATATGAATCTAATTCCAACTGTAATTGAACAAACAAATCGTGGAGAACGCGCTTACGATATCTATTCCCGTTTATTAAAAGATCGTATTATCTTTTTGGGAACACCTATTAATGATCAGGTAGCTAATAGTGTTGTAGCTCAGCTCTTATTCCTACAGGCAGAAGATCCTGACAAAGACATCAGCATCTATATAAACAGCCCTGGTGGATCAATTACAGCCGGTATGGCTATCTATGACACGATGCAATATATTAAACCAGATGTATCAACGATCTGTGTTGGATTAGCTGCATCTATGGGATCGTTCCTGCTTTGTGCCGGAGCAAAAGGAAAGCGTTATGCTTTGCCTAATAGCGAAATCATGATTCACCAACCTCTAGGTGGCGCTCAAGGTCAAGCGAGTGACATCGAAATTGCCGCAAAACGTATCATTAAAATGCGTGAACATCTAAACCGCATCTATGCTGAACGTACGGGTCAACCATACGAACGGATTGCTAAAGATACAGATCGCGACAACTTCCTGTCCGCTCAAGCTGCAAAGGAATACGGCCTGATCGACGAGGTTATCACTAGAAAATAAGGTAAGATACACATAAAGAGGGCGACCCTAGGTTGCCCTCTTTTACATATTCGTTACCATTTATCAATAGGGAATAAAGAAATTACTGTTCGTTGCCGCGTAATTCTTTATTTGTTGTATACTCTCCATCCATGGAATCAACGGTAGTCTCTTCAATCAAGCCGTTATATTCAGCCACCGTACCGCCTCCCAGCCCTTCATTGACCATACGATCAATATCCATAAAGTTCTTATCTCTGCCTTCTAGACAGCAATCTGGTAATCCCTTAGCTTTATTGGACATACGCTTCCCTCCTGGCTCAGATATTCCTAATTAGGATTTCACCATAAGCAGCAGGACATACAAGCAAAAACCAGCAATATCTGCTGGTTTAGCGTTTACATTTTATTCGTCTTTATTAATGAGACCAGCCAGTGTATCGACCGCCATTTGGGCATCATCCCCACTAGCCAAGATGGTAATCTCTGTTCCCGAGCTGATCGCCAAACTCATAATTCCCATGATGCTTTTGGCATTCACCTTTTTATTGTCTTTTTCTACGTAAATTTCAGAACGGTATCGATTTGCTTCTTGAACAAAGAATGCCGCTGGGCGGGCTTGTAACCCTGTTTTAAGTTTAACCATAACCCGTTGCTGTACCATCTTGGACCTCCCCGCTTGGAATTTTCCTTTATTTCTATTATAACATGTCCCTACGTAGAAAGACTCAGTTTTTCTCGCAGGTTATCTGCAATCTCATTTATTTTACGCAAGCGATGGTTAATTCCAGACTTGCTCACGACTCCGCTCGGAATCATCTCGCCTAATTCCTTCAAATTAATGTCAGGGTTTTGTAAGCGAAGCTCAGCTACCTCTCGTAAGCGAATGGGTAAATTCTCAAGACCGATTTCTTTTTCGATCAGTTGAATATTCTCCATTTGTTTCGTAGCGGCATTTACCGTCTTGTTGATATTGGCAATCTCACAGTTATGCAAACGATTAACTGAATTCCGCATGTCCTTAACAATACGCACGTCTTCAAAATACAACAAGGCCTGATGTGCACCAATTACACTTAAAAAGTCGGTTATTTTTTCGCCTTCCTTTATGTACATAACAAAACCTTTTTTGCGTTCAATACATTTGGCATTCAATTCATAGCGATTCGCTAAAACGGTCAACGCTTCGCAAAAATCCTGGTACGCCGAAAAAATTTCTAAATGGTAGCTAGAAGCCTCTGGATGGTTTACAGAACCCCCTGCAAGGAATGCACCTCGAAGAAACGCGCGCACGCAACATTCATTCGCCACGAGATCAGGTGAAATGCCAGGATAAAACGTTAAATTCTTATCCATAATCCGTAAATCTTCTAGGATCTCATAAGCCCGAAGTGGTATTCGCACAATATACACGTTGTTTTTTTTCAGACGCATTTTTTTACGTACTAATAATTCGGCATGAATCTGAAAAATTTGCTTAACCAACGTATAAATTCTTCGTGCAATCGCCGCATTCTCTGTAGAGATATCCAATATAAATTTTCCTGTTCCTAATTGAATGGTTCCATTCATGCGAATCAGTGCAGCAAGTTCTGCTCGATTACAGCAAGTCGAAGCTTCAATCATTGTTAACTCTTTTTTCGTGTGTGCGGCGAATGACATGTCACATCACTTCCTTTCTTGTTGCAATATAATCTGGCGAAGGATAGCCACGATCTCCTGACTTACTCGTTTCGCATCATGTCGCAAGTATAATTCCCCATAGGTAATCATAGGTTCAGCTACAATCGTCACGCCTAGCTCCTTCAGCTTATCCATATCACATAAGACTGGATACGCGCCCTTTTCCGCGTATTTAGCTAAATAATCCTCAGGTACCTGTTCAGTGTTTACTACAATCGTATCTAAAAATTCAACCCCAACATGATCATATAATGCTTTAACATGATCATAAGCTGTAAAATTATCAGTTTCACCCGGTTGAGTCATTACATTACAAATATATACTTTTGGTGCCGTTGATTCCAATATCGTCTCAAAAACACCGTTAACTAATAAATTAGGCAGGATACTTGTATATAAACTTCCTGGGCCCAAAATGATTGCATCTGCCTCTTTGATAGCATCTAAGGCTTCGATCAAAGGGCGAGCATCTACTGGGTCCAAAAAAACACGCTTGATTTTCTTTCCAGACAACGGGATTTGCGACTCTCCTGAGACGATGGTTCCGTCTTCTAATTCGGCTTTTAACAGGATGGATTGTGTAGACGATGGCAACACATCCCCGCGTACCGCTAAAACCCTGCTGAGTGCCTTCACGGCCGTGACAAAGTCACCCGTGATATCATTCATCGCGGCAAGCAACAGATTTCCTAAATTATGGCCTGCCAAGCCTGTACCCGTGTTGAATCGATATTGCATGAGCTGCTTCATTAGTGGTTCTGCGTCAGCAAGTGCTGTTAACACGTTACGAATATCTCCCGGAGGCAGCATATCCATCTCTTCACGAAGACGTCCTGAGCTGCCTCCATCATCAGCAACCGTAACAACAGCCGTGATATGAACGGCCTCTTCCTTCAAACCGCGTAACAGGACAGACAGACCTGTCCCTCCCCCTATTACAACAACTTTCAACATTTCCTCTCTTTGTTGCATGTTCATGCCTCTCCCTAATGCCATAGGTCACCTCGATTCCCTTTGTTGAGAGTTCTTTGGTGCTAAAATCCCACTTATTCTTTATTTTATCATCTTATGTTATTTATTCTTTTCGATGTCACGATGTGTAACGCGAACCTGGTAATCTTTACGGAACGTTTCTCCAATGTGCTGTGCAATAGCCACAGACCGATGCTTTCCACCCGTGCAGCCGATACCAACAACAAGCTGACTTTTGCCTTCGCGTTGATAATGAGGGATGGTAAAATTCAAGAAATCAATCAACCGAGTTAGGAATTCTTGTGTATCAGTCCACTTCATGACGTAATTAGCTACCTCGCTATCACAGCCTGTTTTTGGACGTAAATCATCTACATAATGCGGGTTTGGTAAAAAACGCACATCAAAAACTAAATCTGCATCAATCGGAATTCCATATTTAAAACCAAATGACTGAACATTAAGGGTCCATTCAGAGCTTTGCTGAGAATACTGGTTTATGATTTTATCACGAAGCTGCATTGGCTTCATTTGACTTGTATCAATGATCTGATTGGCTCTTCCTTTTAAATCCTGAAGCAGTCTTCGTTCAGCCATAATCCCCTCTAAAGGCGTACCTGTCGGGGAAAGAGGATGCCGTCTTCTCGTTTCCTTATAGCGACGAACTAAATTCTGATCGTTCGCATCCAGGAATAGAATTTGAAAGTGAATTCCTTCTCTTTCTGATAATCCATCAATAGCATCAAAAAGACTGTCAAAGAATTCACGGCCACGTAAATCAATCACAAGAGCAACCCGTTCGATCCCGCGTCCCGATTGGATAATAAGCTCCGCAAATTTAGGAATAAGGATTGGCGGCAAATTATCTACACAGAAAAAACCTAGATCCTCTAGACTTTGCACAGCTGTGGTTTTCCCCGCTCCTGACATGCCTGTAATAATGAGTAAGTTTACCGCTTTCTGTTTACTATCTTCACCCATTTTCTCGCCTCCATCCTCCTCTTAGGATACCATATGACACAGCTCCCAGTAAGAGTTTCCTTATTATTCTTGCAAAAAGTTCCAAATATTTCCGCCCAAAAAAAAGACGTGGTCTATCCGCAGACCACGCAAATCAAGGTTATATAGAAAAAGGGGGCAATTCACATTCATTAAAGTAACTGTCTTTATTTTACCCGCCTAATATTTCAGGAGTGTTACAAGCGTTTTACGATATTGTAACATCTTGTTCTTTTAGTCGCTCTTCTAGCTCTTCTACGTAGATTTGAGCGTTTTGTGCGGCAATGGAACCATCTCCAGTAGCCGTTACAACTTGACGCAGTAATTTCTCACGTACGTCACCAGCAGCAAAGATTCCTTCTACCTTTGTACGCATTAATTCATCAGTTGGAATATAGCCACTCTCATCAGTGATACCCAAATTCTTAACCGCTTCAGTCAATGGGTCCATTCCTACATAAATAAATACGCCATTTGTTGGATACTCGGTTTGCTCACCGGTTTTCACGTTTTCCAATAAAACACCTGTTACTACATTATCACCGCGAATTTCTTTCACAACAGTGTCCCAGATAACATGGATTTTCTCATTTTCAAAAGCTCGCTTCTGGATAATTTTTTGCGCACGGAATTCATCGCGACGGTGTACAATTGTTACTTTTGTTGCAAAACGAGTTAGGAAGATAGCCTCCTCAACAGCCGAGTCTCCTCCCCCGACTACAACAAGCTCCTTGTTTCGGAAAAATGCTCCATCACAAACAGCACAATAAGAAACTCCTCGACCGGAAAATTCCTTTTCACCCGGTGCACCCAGTAGACGATGCTCTGCTCCTGTAGCCACGATAATAGATTTAGCTTTGTATTCCTTATCTCCTACTACCACGGTTTTGTATGGATTACCATCACGGATTTCTTTGATGTCGCCATATTGATATTCTGCTCCGAATTTCTGCGCATGCTCAAACATTTTATTAGACAAGTCAGGTCCTAAAATGCTGGTGAATCCTGGAAAGTTCTCGATATCCTCCGTATTTGCCATTTGTCCGCCTGGAATACCGCGCTCCAGCATTAAAGTAGACATATTCGCTCGAGATGTATAGACAGCTGCCGTCATTCCGGCTGGTCCCGCCCCTGCAATAATTACGTCGTAGATTTTTTGATCGCTCATAAAGTAACTCCTCCTTGGTGGGAATTAGCCTCTTTCTATCATCAATATATAACCAATTTCTTAGTACATGGTAACGTTATAAGATAACAGATTATACTTATTATAAAATAAGAATTCTTTTTAATCAATATAAGACAAAGCCCGTAAACATTTTGTCAAAGTTGACTTAGAAACACCGTATTGTTCAGCAATGCTATTTTGCGAAATTTTATGAGTACCTTTCGATCGTTCATATAAATAATCTAATGCAGCCGCCCATGCTTCCAGCTTACGAACTTGAATTTGTTCTTTTTGACTAATGTAATACTTCCACTGGTGAATCATCCACTCACGCTTCTCATGATTGGCTGGCGAGGACAATTGCTCGGTAATAATAAACTCCACTTCATCCGTAATGGTTTGTTTATCTGTCGTGGTACTCAAATCTAAAGACAATTCTTCAGATTGGTCTCTTTGATGTAGTGTGGTGATATTTTCTTCTGACCATTCATTAGAAGCAGACATGACCTCCTTCAGTGTAGGTCCCCCACTATTTTCACGTTCCATTCTTGTCTGTAGCTCTTCAAGAGCTGCTAGCGCTATTTCTTTTAGTTCTTCATTATTTGTGATGTCTATATAATACTCTAATGTGGAAATTGCTTCGGAATCACCGATCATAGCTAGAGTGCGGATAACCGTCTCTTTGGATTCTTCTTTACCATGTTGCAAAGCCCATAGCATAGAAGCCCTTACCATTGGATTATATTTAAAATCCTGTGCGGTAATAGGAGCTTGGTTCATTTCTATTTCTCTTTGCGGATGATGATAGTGATAAGGGATATTTTCCTTAGGCATTCCATGCAAGGCGCTCTTTGCTTTTTCTAGATAGTATTGGGCAATGCCTGCATCAGGGTCCATCTGTTGCACTTTTTTCCACCATTTCATTGCCAGATGGTAGCGTTCTGATAAATATGCCGAGGTAGCCGCATAGTGGTAGGTAGACACGTCATGCAGTACAGGCTGTCTCAAAATTTTTTGATAGAGCCTACAGGCATCATCATGCTGACCTAAAACCCCCATTGTTGTGGCCAGTTTATACATATGGTCGTAATGAAAAGGCTGGATTTTTTTCAGACGAGTGATAATGGGAACTAGTTCAGCCCATTTATTGTGATGGGAAAGCAATACCGCCATATTGCAAATGGCATGCAGATTACCCGGTTCTTTTTCCAAAGCTAGTTCAATTGTATCCATAGCCTTATTAAAATCACCAATATAATAATAAGCTAGAGCTAAGTTATTCCATGCGGGCATAAAATCAGGATACTCTTTAACTAAGCTGTTTAAACAATCAACAGCCTGCATAAATTTCCCTTCTTCTAGCTTTTTACGAGCCTTTTCATGCTGTATGACTACTGTCTCGTCTTCTTGTGGTTCAAGTGGATTGCGTGGCGGTAAATCAAGTTCAAAGTAAATATAATGAAGTAACTCTTGAGCTTCCTCCGCATAAATTCCATCAGCTTCACAAGTTAGATACTTAACAGCCATATCAGCCGCCATTTCAAAATCATCCATATTCGCGTAATTATTTGCTAGGAAAAAATAGACATCAACCAGTGACGAATCAATTTTTTCTATAATGGAATATAGGATGTCGTTTGAATCTTCAAATTTACCCATTTCAGCTAGGACACTAGCTTTATTGCAATAATGTACTGCATTTGCGGGTTCAATCTCTAACGCTCGTTCAAAGCATTGTAAGGCCTTAGCGAAATTATTTCGTTGAAGAGAACGCATTCCCCAGTTGGCAAAAAAATTGGCGTCCTGCTGAAAGCTAGTAATTACGCCACGTCTCTCTTGCTCATTTTTGTTCATAATTCCTCCTTGTTATCCAGGAGCTCAGAGTAGCTATTATAATCTCAACATATCGTATCAAATCGTAGCCCGTGTCTCAACCTGGAAAACACTTAAAGCATCATTTTATTAGAATGGTTTATTCTATGAATCTCTATGTTTGATATCTGAAAAACCCAACGATTGCAGAGCCTGCTATCATAGCAAATAACCTTGTATACATCAACAAACACCACCTGCATAGCAAGTGGTGTCATACGGTTCAATTATAAAAATGGAGCGGACGACGGGTCTCGAACCCGCGACCTTCGCCTTGGCAAGGCGACGCTCTACCAATTGAGCTACGTCCGCGAATAAATGGTGCGGGTGGAGGGACTTGAACCCCCACGGTCGCCCGCCAGAACCTAAATCTGGTGCGTCTGCCAATTCCGCCACACCCGCGTGGCAATGGTGAGCCATGAAGGACTCGAACCTTCGACCCTCTGATTAAAAGTCAGATGCTCTACCAACTGAGCTAATGGCTCCCATTAAAATGGTGGCTCGGGACGGAATCGAACCGCCGACACGAGGATTTTCAGTCCTCTGCTCTACCGACTGAGCTACCGAGCCATATCAAATTTTAGTCAAAACATGGCGGAGCTGACGGGACTCGAACCCGCGACCTCCGGTGTGACAGACCGGCGTGAACTCCAACTTCACCACAGCTCCATGTTTATAAATTTGTTCCCTGAAAACTGGATAA
>NZ_LSSO01000215.1:0-29649 GCF_001645205.1 Brevibacillus sp. SKDU10
AAGCTTCCTTGCGTTTTTCAATATCAAGCGTCCCTACACTTTTTGCGAGCAGTTCATCGACCTTGGGATTGGAATAACCATGTGTATTAGTAAAACTACCGCCGCCTGTAGAAGAAAACTGAACAACACCATCTGATGGATCACCTAGCATGGTAGTAGAAAAGGAAGCAAGGTCGTGATCACCTTTGTCAGTTCTTGCAACAAGCGCTGGGTAATCCATTAATTCTGCCTCTAGTTGAACGCCAATTAATTTGTAGTTTTCCTTAGCGATAGGAATAAGAATGTCGCTTACTTTACTTTTCGTTGTCAGGTAGTGAAGAACTAGTTTTTTTCCGTCCTTTTCACGGATGCCATCCGAGCCTTCTTTCCAACCTGCTTCATCCAGTAGCTGTTTAGCTTTATTCACATCATAAGCGTAGGGATTCACATCTTCTGTATACGCCCAGGATACTGGAGATATGGGGACATTAGCTACTTGTGCATAACCTTGATAGGCGGCATCCACAATTTGTTGACGATCAAGCCCATAGATTAGCGCCTGTCTAACACGCTTGTCTTTTAAATAAGGCTTGCTATGGTTAAAGGAAAGATAGCTGTAGGCAGTCGAAGTATAAATATTGATGTTTGCAAAACCAAGCCCCTTTAAAAGCTCCAGATTATCAGCATTTGCAGGGAAGGAGCTATAATCAGTCTCACCTGTTTGGAAAAACTGCGTAGTATCTCCATCGGTTGTTTTATAAATAAAATGGGGAATGGCCGGTTTTCCCTCGTAATAATACTCATTGGCCACAAATCTCACTTCTTGACCGGGGATAAACTTTTCAAATTTGTATGGACCAGCTCCGACTGGTTTTGTATGCAAGGTACGTAGATAGTCAAGCTTACCTGGTTCATAGCCTTTTCCATAATAAGCTTTGGACAAAACGTGACCACCAAGCAGGAGAAGAGAGCGAGCGTTTACTTTCTCAGTGGTTATCTTGATTGTCTGTGGGTCGATGACTGTAATCCCCTCAATGGTTTTTGCTTTTCCTTCTTTATAAGCTTTGCCGCCCTTAATGTGTACTTCGGCGATTTCTGTTTCTCCGTCATACGTTTTATCATGCAATACGGTGAGGGTGAAGGCGACATCATCAGCAGTCAAGGGTTCTCCATTGCTAAATTTTACATTTTTACGTAGATGGAAGGTATATGTAAGCTGATCATCGGAAATATCCCACTTTTCTGCTAATTTAGGAACTGGTTTGCCACTCTTATCAATATCTACAAGTGGAGAAAACATCACGGAGGTAACGTTACCGTCATAACCATTGTGATAAAAATATGGATTGAAAACCCCGCCTGGTTCAGTTAAAGCTACTACAACCGTGTCTTTTCGATTTTTAGCCGATTGAGGCGACTTCGATTTGTCTGTAGCAGCGATAACAGCATCTCCTGCGTTCTGTACCCGTAGTGTTTGAGCCTGAGTATCTGCCTGACCATCGGCTGGAGTATTAGAGGTGGATGGAGCTCCTTCGCTACTGCAACCGGCTAATAAGGAAGCTCCTAACAGAAATGTGAAGAATGAATGTATAAAAGCTCTTCTCATGATGATCCTCCTTATAAATTGGAAAATGTAGACTCATTATATTATTATAATTCCGATCTGTAAAGTATGAATTAATCTTATTTCTGCAATTCCCACTTGAAAAGCTTTTTGACAAAAGGCTGGACATAAGCGTAGAGGAAAATAGAGCGTAGAAAAAGCATTTGACCAAATCTCTTACTAGAAATTTGGTCAATTAGCCTTTCATATTCACTTGTAGCGTGTAGTTAGTTTCGTAGTTAGAAAATTTTCTTCTGTTCCCGATCTGCTTTTAGAATTTCCACTGCTTCACGAAACCGTTGAGAATGTACAACTTCACGTTCACGAAGGAAAGAAAGGCTATCGATTAAATCGACATCATCAGTCATATTAATCAACCATTGATAAGTAGCCCGTGCCTTTTCTTCAGCAGCAATATCCTCATACAAGTCTGCAATCGGATCACCTTTTGCTTGAAAATAGGTAGCTGTGAAAGGAACACCGGCTGCATCATGAAAAAACAAAGCCTTATCGTGATTTGCGTAATGTGCGCCAAGACCAGCTTCCTCTAGCTGTTCAGGAGTGGCGTCCTTCGTTAGCTTATATACCATTGTTGCAATCATCTCGAGATGGGCAAATTCTTCTGTGGAAATATCGTTTAAAAGACCAATGACCTTATCAGGAACAGTATAGCGCTGATTCATATAACGTAGAGCGGCCGCTAATTCCCCATCAGCTCCACCGTATTGTTCCATCAAGTACTTTGCCATTTTCGGGTCGCATTTGCTTACGCGAACGGGATACTGTAATTTTTTCTCATAAATCCACATTCAAAATTCCCCCTTTCTAGACCTGCCAAGGCCAAGGTACTTCGTTCCACGACCAAGGGTACTGCGAAAAGCTATTGCCAAAATTCATCAGAGGTCCGAATGAAGATTCGAATTGGCGCTTTAGTGTCATACTTTGCTGTGCCGTATCGTTGAATTGCCTAATAGCAGTCATGTCAGTAGGATGGGTATCAAGATACAGGTTTAGTTCCACTAACACAAAGTCAATTGCCTGAATTTGGTGAAGCAGCTCATAATATTGTTGCTGGCGTTCATCCGTAAAAGTACCATGATCGCTCACTTTATTTGCCTCCCTTGTACGGATTTTCATAAGGCGCATACAGAGCAGGCCAGAGGGTTCCTAAGCAAAGAGCTTTGTATGGATCAAATTGGGGTAAATTCGGGGGTTGAAATCCCAAGTAGAGCTGTGGTGGTGTTTCATAGGTTACAACCCGTTGTGGCGGACAAGGATCACATGGACCGATATAAGGAAAGTATGCCTTTCGATTTCGACTCATATGATTGCCTCCTTTCCTGTAGATGTCCTTATATGCTTATCAATTGGACAAGGGGAGTAGAACAGAAAACATAGGCAAAAAAGAGAAGGAATTCCGCTTTTTACGTCAAGTTGACAAAAAGGGCGAGCGGTGGTGCGAAGGATGGGCAAAATCCAGTTTGCCATGGAGGTGGCAGAAGTCTTCCTGCAACAATAGGAAACTGAATTGAATAAAAATATGGAATTTTATGTGAAGTTATATTATGATAGCAAGCATACCTAGAATAAAGGTTTAGATATCTTGGTGATATGGATGAATTAAATATGTGGAAATAGGTTCTTTGAACAATGAGTGTCAAGGATGAAAAGGGAAGCACGGTGTAAATCCGTCACGGTCCCGCCACTGTAAAAGAGGAGTCAGTACAAAAAACCACTGATCAACTAAGGATTGGGAAGGTATGTGCTGATGTGGATTCTTAAGTCAGGAGACCTGCCTATTTCAACAACACTGTGTGACCTACGGGAGATAGGGAGGTGTTAGATAGCTGTGGCAGTTGTACATGTATATTCACTGCTTGTTCAAGCATCTCTAACCATCTTTTGAACGGGAAGAGATGCTTTTTTGTTTGAGTTGTGTTTTTTACCGAAAATATAACCTGTTTAGGAGGGCGAACAAGCATGAATAAAGGAATAAGTAGCAATTTAGGATATCCACGCATTGGGGAAAATCGCGAATGGAAAAAGGGATTAGAAGCATTTTGGGCCGGGACAATTGAAGAGAAGGAATTTCTTGCCCAAATGCAACAAAGCAGACTCCAGCATCTGCAAAAACAAAAGGAAATAGGCATTGATCTGATCCCGGTCAATGATTTCACTATGTATGATCACATGCTGGATATGGCCGTGATGTTTGGTTATGTTCCAAAACGCTATGAATATGCTGGTGGGGAAGTACCTTTGTCCACCTATTTTGCTATGGCACGAGGCAATCAGCATGCAGTTGCTTGCGAAATGACCAAATGGTTTAATACCAATTATCACTACATTGTGCCGGAGTTTCAGGATATCAAACCCGTCCTTACCGAAAATAAACCGCTTCTTGCTTATAAAGAGGCAAAAGAGGAGCTGGGGATTAAAGGAAAACCGGTTATAGTGGGACCTTATACCTTTATTAAGCTATCCAAAGGGTTCGATCGGCTACAGATACCGGCTATTATCCTACAGCTCGTCCCTCTTTATGTGCAGGTTCTAACAGAATTAGCACAGGAAGGCGTGAAGTGGGTTCAGATGGATGAGCCAATTCTAGTAACATCTTTATCCGAAGACGAAATGAAGACGATCTCCTACATCTATGAACAGCTTCATGAAGCTGTTCCACAACTCCAAATCATGCTGCAAACCTATTTTGGTTCCGTTACATTTTACAATGAAGTGATTAAGCTGCCTGTAGCAGGAATTGGATTAGATTTTGTCCATGATGCAGGACGAAGCCTTGAGCAGATCACAACAAATGGTTTCCCTCAGGATAAAGTACTTGGGGCGGGCATCATTGATGGAAGGAACATTTGGCGTGCAAATCTGACTCATAAGACAAATCTTCTCTCTACTATCAATGAGCATGTCGATGCATCTCGTATCTGGATTCAGCCATCTAGTAGTCTACTTCATGTTCCAATCAGTCTAAATCAAGAGACAGAGCTTGATCCACTCGTTAAAGATTCATTGGCGTTTGCAGATGAAAAATTAATTGAAATCAAGCATGTTACAGATTGGTTGCAGAACGGAGAGGAAAGCGTTAAAGAGATTTTTGCGGAGAATCAAACCATCTTAGAACGGGTAGCGAACGCTGTAGCTCGCAATCGCCCACATATACATGAGGCTGTTGCCAGCTTGCAATTAGATCAGATCGGCCGTGCATCTGATTATGAACAACGGCGAAAACAACAACAACACCAATTACAGTTACCAATTCTCCCTACTACAACGATTGGTAGCTTTCCACAAACAACAGAAGTTCGTCAGGCGAGAAATAAATGGCGGAAGGGGGAATGGTCGGCAGAGCAATATGAGCAATTTTTGCAAGCAGAAATCCGGGAATGGATTGACATACAAGAGAAGGTTGGGCTTGATGTGTTGGTTCATGGGGAATTTGAACGAACAGATATGGTGGAATTTTTTGGCGAAAAACTAGGTGGATTCGCTTTTACTAAAAACGGATGGGTGCAATCCTATGGTTCACGTTGTGTAAAGCCTCCAGTTATTTATGGAGATGTAGAGTTTATTGAGCCGATGACAGTCAAGGAGAGTATCTATGCACAATCTCTAACAACTAAACCCGTCAAGGGAATGATTACAGGACCTGTCACTATTTTAAATTGGTCCTTTGTGCGTGACGATATTTCCAAAGAGCAGGTAACCTATCAAATTGCACTTGCCTTACAAAAAGAGGTAGAGGCGTTAGAAGCTAGTGGGATCACGATGATTCAGGTTGATGAACCAGCACTACGTGAAGGGTTACCGTTAAAGAGAACGGAATGGGAAGCATATTTAGAATGGGCTGTAAAAGCCTTCCGCTTAACGACTTCTACTGTAAAAGACACGACCCAAATTCATACCCATATGTGCTACTGCGAGTTTCATGATTTTATCGATTCTATCAGCGAACTGGATGCAGATGTTATTTCAATAGAAACATCGCGCAGCCATGGTGAGCTAATCCATGCTTTCCATAATCATTCCTATCTGAAAGGAATTGGTCTAGGCGTCTATGATATTCATAGTCCCCGTGTTCCAACTGTAGAAGAAATGGTAAAAATGATTGAGAATGCTCTACAGGTCCTTGAACCCAGACAATTTTGGATTAATCCCGATTGCGGATTAAAAACAAGAGGGCGTAAGGAAACGATCGCTTCCTTAGAAAATATGGTGACTGCAACTCGATTAGTTCGTAACACCATAACAGCTATTCCCTAAGATTGCGTACGAGATTCAAAACATATCTTCATGGATCTTGTGTTTCCCCCTGATACGAATCATCACTACACAATACTTGAAAATAAAAGGAAAGAGAATATAGGGACGAAAAACTAGCCTGGTTAGTTGAATGGCAGCATTTCTAGATGGGGTGATATCCTAAGCACTGAAATGCTGCCATTCCTATTTTATACAAGGCTCTATAACGAAGATTCATGTGTTGCAAGAAGGGAAACGATAGTTGTTCTCTTACACAAGGGACAATAGATAGAAAAAGGTTGGTACAGACTCAGAAACTAAGGCAGCATGATGTCAGTCAGAGTCTTTTCAATATTTGGTATGAGTGAAGATTCATCAGAAGTGTTCCAAGCAATAAAACCATCAGGGCGAATCAGGACAGCTACTTGGCTTTGCAAAAAAGGTGGGAATTGGTCAACAGATAAGCATTCCAGCTGGAATCGCTTCATTATCGGTTGCAATTGTGCAAAAAGAGATTCATTCTTACCAAGACCAGAAATCAATAGGACCCAATGACCATGCTGCATGATTGTGAATAATTGTTCCCTTTGACCTGTTAGGAGAGAGCCATCTACATTGGGACAACGATGACCCGCTAATGAACCTGCTGAGAGAATTGGAAGGGGCGGATAAACAACTTGCATACCGCTTATTTGCTCAGCAAACCTACGATTAACATCAGGTATGGTTAACAGTTTCGACATGAGCTCGCGTAATGCCAGTCCGCTTTCAGTAAAATCTTTCAATAAATGTACTTGAGCTAGCGTTTCTTTTAGAAAAACTGCCCCAGCCTGATGACGCTCTACATGATACGTATCTAGTAAATGCAAGGGTGCTTTTTCATGAATGACGGCTGCTAGCTTCCAACATAAATTCACAGCATCCTGCAATCCTACATTGAGTCCTTGGCCTCCCGCAGGAAAATGAATATGAGCAGCATCGCCAACTAAGAAAATTCGTTTGTTTCGATAACTAGCGGCCTGACGGTGTGTACTACCTACCCGTGAAAGCCATCCTGCATGCTGAATGGGCATTGTTTGGTTCGTAATTCGCTCAATAGATGTCTGTAATTCTTCTAGCGTCACAGGAACATCAGGTGGAATATGGTAGCGGAGAGGGTCGATCATTGCAAATCGGTATACGCCGTCTGCAATCAACATCATTAATAAAGAACCATTTTCATTATAAAACTGTAGGAAAGGCTCTGCTGGAGGCTCTGTAAGAATAATATCACCTAGCATAGCGGTGAAAGTGGAGGGGCTCCCTGTGAAGTCAATTTCGGCGCATGTACGTACAAGGCTTCGGGCACCGTCTGCACCGATTACATAATTAGCGGTTAATTCATAAGATTCAGTTTCGTTTTCTATTAATAAATGAACCTGAGAATCTGTTTGTTGCAGATTAGTCAGTTGATGCTGACGTCTTATTTCTACTCCAAGCTCTAGTGCACGTTGTTCGAGAATTTCCTCTGTAATGGATTGAGGAAGAAATAAGGTATAGGCAAAGGGAGTATCCAAACGGGAAAAGTCAAGACGTGTTTCAAGTCCGGCATAATGAGCACTTGAAAGCGGATATCCACGAGTAATAAATCGATCAAGAATCCCTCGCATTGCAAAAATTTCTAGAGTTCTAGGGTGTAGGGTCAATGCTCTAGAGTGCCGAACCCTCTCTTTACGTCTTTCTAATACGATTACATGAATATTTGATTGTGCTAATTCGCATGCACACATCAGTCCTACAGGGCCACCACCAACGATAACAACATCAATTTGAGCCTTAGTAGATGTTTTCATTAGATTAAGCTCCATTCTAGTTATATTTTGATTCCTAGGATACAATTTAAGCTGAAATCGTGGAAAACGCAACCATTTCTTTCTAACCTGTTGTTGGGGAGTCACGTCAACGTGTTAGTAGATTAATAAAGGAATCAAGTTTACAAAAAAGAGCAAAAATGTAACCTACACTTCTAATTGAGAAAGATATTCACTTTCAGTTTTTGATCGTTTATACTTAGCAGTAATGTTTTCATTAGTAGACAAGAGAGAAAAGAGTGATAAATTCGTGTTACGTCGGTTTTTTTCTTATTATCGCCCTTATAAAGGGTTATTTATTTTGGATTTTACATGTGCCATTATTGCAGGCTTGCTAGAGTTAGTATTTCCTTTGGCAGTTAATCAATTTGTCGATAAACTGCTCCCTGGGCAAAATTGGTCGCTGATTATCGGGGCTTGCTTTGCATTGTTGGGAATTTATGTTTTAAACACAGCCCTTAATTTTGTTGTCACTTACTGGGGACATATGCTTGGTATTAATATTGAAACGGATATGCGTAAAAAGCTGTTTGACCATATCCAGAAGCTGTCATTCCGGTTTTTTGACAATAACAAGACAGGACATTTAATGTCGCGTATGTCAAATGATTTGATGGAAATTGGAGAGATAGCTCACCATGGGCCAGAGGATTTGTTCATCGCTGTCATGACCCTCTGCGGTGCATTTGGTGTCATGGTGTATATTAATTGGCAATTAGCATTGCTTACATTCCTTGTTATTCCTTTTTTGATTTGGCTAACCGTTTTCTTTAACAAGAAAATGACGGCTGCTTTTAGAAGAATGTTTTCCGATATTGCAGATTTTAATGCGAGAGTGGAGAATAACATTGGTGGCATTCGTGTGGTACAAGCATTTGGTAATGAGGAATATGAGAAAGCTCAATTTGCTATTAATAATGGTCGTTTTCGTTTGACCAAGCTACTTTCTTACAAGATCATGGCTATGAATATGTCAATCAGTTACCTGCTTATGCGGCTTGTGACACTATTTGTCTTGATTTGTGGAACTTGGTTTGTCATTAAGGGGCATTTGACAGCAGGTGAATTTGTAGGTTTTGTATTGCTCACAAATATATTGTTTAAGCCTATTGAAAAAATTAACGCAGTTATTGAACTTTATCCAAAGGGGATTGCTGGCTTTAAGCGCTATGTGGAGCTTTTAGACACTGCTCCAGATATAGCTGACTCTACTAATGCGATCGCTGTAGATCATTTAAAAGGAAACATAGAATATCACGATGTTACCTTTGGCTATCAAAATAAAGAAAATATCCTAAACAGTATCAATTTAACCATTCGTGCAGGTGAAACAGTAGCCTTTGTCGGGCCGTCCGGTGCTGGAAAAACAACGCTGTGCAGTTTATTGCCACGTTTTTATGATGTTACCTCAGGCAAAATTACCATTGATGGAATGGATATTCGTGATTTGAAGCTGGAATCCTTGCGTAAACAAATTGGGATTGTCCAGCAGGATGTCTTCTTGTTCTCAGGAACACTTCGAGAGAATATTAAATATGGAAATTTACAAGCTAGCGATGAGGAAATATGGGCTGCTGCGCGTCATGCTAAATTGGAAGAATTCATTCTCTCTCAAAAGGATGGGTTGGAAACGATTATTGGTGAGAGAGGTGTCATGCTGTCAGGTGGGCAGAAGCAACGTTTAGCCATTGCACGTATGTTCTTAAAGAACCCGCCTATTCTTATTTTGGATGAAGCAACATCTGCCCTGGATACAGAGACAGAGCTAGCGATCCAGAAATCACTGGAAAAACTGTCTGAAGGAAGAACGACACTTGTCATTGCACACCGTTTAGCAACGATTAAAAATGCTGATCGTATCGTGGTTGTGACAAAAGACGGAATTACAGAGCAAGGAAATCATCAGGAGTTACTTGCGGCAAAAGGAGTTTATAGCAGATTGCATGAAGCGCAATTTTCTACATTAGTACAATAAAAGTCATTTTTACGTGTCATGAAAAAAGCATTCCACGATATCCAAATAAAAAGGATAAAATGGGATGCTTTTTTATAGTAGAAAGAACCTATAGTTGTTGGTTCTAAGGCAGTTTTTCGGCTTGTACGGGAATTCCTGAATCTGTTGCAGTCTTCGATTAGACCTCATTTTTTTTATGTAAAAGTAGTAGAAGATATGATACTATCATTTGAGAATGATAATCATTAATTTAACAAGAGGCGCTTTTTCAAGGATACTATACTGAAAAAGAGGCTTGTTTCTGTTTATAAGGAATCCATGATACATACGACAAGGGGGGAGATGCATCTTTTTTCAGACAGATCATTCATAGAAATCAATAGATAACAGGATGAATTTTACAAAGGAATGATAGAGTAATGGTATCCCACGAATCACACAATGAGCAGGACAGGGCAATGAAACAGCTAAAGCACAAATCTAGACCCGCAATTGCTCTTATCATGATTATTGGTTTGTTCATAGCACTTGTTTTTGTAATGGTGGCTTCTATCTCTTTGGGAGCAGCGGATATTGATTTTTTGACGGTGTGGTCAAGCATTGTTGCTTTTAATCCTGACCTGACCTCCCATCAGATTATTCAAGAACTACGCTTGCCTCGGTCAATAGCGGCAGGTTTAGTGGGGGCTTTTTTGGCTGTATCGGGAGCTATTATGCAAGGTATGACCCGAAATCCCCTAGGGGACCCGTCCATTATGGGGATAACGAATGGAGCGGGGTTTGCGATTGCGCTGGCCTTTGCTTTTTTTCCAGGTCTGTCAAACATGAGCATGATGGCCTTTTCTTTTATGGGAGCAGGATTAGGCGCTGGTCTCGTATTCGCTGTTGGATCATTGTCTAAAGGGGGGCTAACTCCCGTAAAATTAGCACTGGCTGGTGCAGCGGTAGGCGCATTACTTACTTCGCTATCTTCTGCCATCGCCATTCATTTTCATGTAGCTAAGGATATAAGCTTTTGGTTTGCAGGAGGGGTGGCAAATACACCCTGGATCAGTGTCGAATTGTTATGTCTTGTGGGGGCTATAGGGCTCCCGATTGCTTTGCTATTAGCGCGTTCCATTACGATTCTTAGTCTAGGTGAAGATGTTTCTAAAGGCTTAGGACAACGCAATTTTATCATTAAAGTGATTTGTACCTTGGTTGTGTTGCTACTGACAGGAGCATCTGTAGCGGTAGCTGGTTTTATTGGATTTATTGGGCTGGTAATTCCACATATAACACGTTCTTTAGTAGGAGTAGATTATCGCTGGATTATTCCTTGCTCCGCTTTACTAGGAGCACTGTTGCTCATTGTATCTGATATTGGTGCTCGTTTAGTAAATGCCCCTTTTGAAACGCCAGTGGGTGCTGTGACTGCAATTCTAGGAGCGCCGTTCTTTCTATATTTGGCTAGACGCGAAGGGAGGGGCTTGTAATGCAAGTACTGCAAAAAGGAAGAAAAAGCCCCTGGGTAGTTCTTGGATTGATTACATCGTTGATCATCGTAGTATTTTTTGTCAGTCTACATTTAGGAGTTATTCGCATTGCACCCTTGGATGTCATATTAACCTTGTTTGGATTTGGAACAGCGGATCATCATTTGATATTATTTGAGTTCCGGCTACCACGAATGGTTATTGCTTTATTAATTGGAGCTGGTCTTGCTATTTCTGGAGCTATTTTGCAAAGTGTCTCGCAAAACGAATTAGCTGAACCGGGAATTATCGGAATTAATTCTGGAGCAGGCTTGTTTGTCGTCATCTATATTTATCTATTTAGTGGCTCGATGACATCCATTGGCACCATGTCTATTTTTATTTTGCCAGTAGTAGCCTTACTAGGAGCTTCGCTATCTGCCTTTATCATTTATCTGTTAGCATGGAAAAATGGTGTGACTCCGACACGGCTGATTTTGGTCGGGATTGCTTTGAACGCGATATTGGGTGCATTCTTAATTGTGTTCCAGCTTAAAATGAACGATACAGATTTTATGAAGGCTATAATCTGGTTGTCCGGGAGCATTTGGAGTACGAATTGGACATATGTACTGGCTACACTACCGTGGATTGTTTTTCTTATTCCTTATACCATGTATAAAGCACGCTATTTAAACGTGTTGCATCTAGGCGATGATATTGCTGTGAGTTTAGGGACTGCTGTGGAGAGGGAACGAAGATTGTTACTGGCAACGGCTGTCGCGTTAGCAGGTGCTTGCGTGGCGGTTGGAGGAGGGATTTCGTTCCTCGGCTTGGTTGCTCCTCATCTGGCTAAAAAATTGGTAGGGCCGAAGCACCAAATCTTAATTCCTACGGCTGCACTGCTTGGAGCACTTCTTTTGCTCTCTGCAGATACGATTGGGCGAAATATCTTAGCTCCATCTGAATTACCAGTCGGAATTGTAGTATCTGCCTTAGGGGCTCCTTATTTTATTTATTTGTTAATGAAATCGAAGTCATAGACAGATTTTCCGCCAATTATACATTTTAAAAGACGTATAAGAGACTCCAAATAGGAGCCTCTTCAAGCTGACAGGTTATCTAGTAAAAGATAACCTGTTTTTTTGTACAAATTAGTTCTTTCTTCCTGTTCTTACAATTATCAATCCACTGCATTTTCATAATTTTTTAGGTAAATCACTATCCTTTTTAACAATTTTTTGTATTAACCATTAATTCTTTTCATTACAGGGAAGGCTAGATCGTTGTCCATGATTACAAATGTAAGCTTTAAAGTCGAATATTGGCAGCAGTGCTTCAAAGATAACTATACTAAACTCTTGGATAGATAGGCATGGAAAAGCACTATTGCTTGTTACTTGTAGTCGAATTTCATTTGAAAGTGAAGAAAGTGAAAAAGAATGTTACTAAATGTCAATAAATTGTAAAAAAATATATATTATGTAAAAAGAAACTTGATTTACATTTAAGGTGTAACACTTTTCCAGAAACAAGCAAAGAACCCCTGTATCAATATGTTGCTGATAGCTTATCTTGTGCAATGAAAAAGGGTAGGATTGCATGTCTTGCTAACAAGAATGCGGATTTACTATATTCAGGAAGCAGAGATTACAAAAAGTTGTAATTATTGACATATTGTGCTAATATTCAGCAAGGGTAATTTTACGTATTCAGAATAGATTCCCTATAGAGAGGAGGAATAGTAGCTTTTCTAGCAGTTACGGCTTGTTTAAGTTTTTTATAATAACTCATTTCTGTGTGGTAAATGATTTTTGTTATTGCTTAATTCACTCATTTCTAGCAGATCCAGCGGTCGTTTTTTTGTGAGTCAGATTTGCTTACTAGGTTTATAAAATTGTATCGTTGTCGCTTGAATTAATAGAAATTTCTTAATTGGGATTTTAAGGATCGAACTAAGCCCTCACAACCCACTTAGGAAAAGAAGTATGTATCGTAAAACTCCAGTTTTTTGAATAAGAGAAACAATCATATTGAATCTGATAGGCAAAGATAGACAAAAAGCAAGGTTATTCATTTGGATAGTAGTATAAATTGTACTTGGTACTGGTTTCTTATGATAGGAATTTTGCTAATATTGAAAATTTTAAACAGCTATTGCATCGAGAGGTTCTCCATTCGCAAAAAAGCTTGGGAGAGGCTCATTTAAATGATTCTAGAACTATACCAGTGCCATATTGCAAAGGAGATAAAACGATGAAGTGTTCAACTAGTAAAAAAGTAGATAATCACATGCTGCGTAGTGTTAATGACAACCAATATCAAGAGCATTTTGCTACCAACGATAGCCCCCTTCCAAAACGTGTACCCGGGGGAGCGAGAGTTTCGCCCAAGGCTATCGAGTCTAGATGGGAATTACTGTCGGTTGGACCGGAAGCCAAGGAACAATTACTAGGGGATCAAACAGTAGACCAACTTGAGTTGTATCAAAAAAACATTGAGAATCTGATCGGCACGATCAGTATCCCGGTTGGCTTGGCTGGTCCTTTACGGATCAATGGTCTTTATGCCCAAGGTGATTACTATATTCCTTTAGCTACTACCGAGGCTGCTCTCGTAGCTTCTTATAATCGCGGTGCGCAGGTCATTAGCCAAGCGGGTGGCTGCAGAACAGTGATTTTGAAAGAAGCAATTGGGAGGACACCTGGTTTTATCTTTGAGAGCGTAGTAGAGGCGAGTCGATTTGCTAACTGGGCGGTTTTTGAATTCGATACCTTCCGCGAGGTTGCTGAGAGCACAACAAACTTTGGGCAGCTTATTAGAATGGATCATATGATCGAAGGTAACTACGTGTATCTCAATTTCGAGTTTTCAACCGGAGATGCATCTGGACAAAACATGGTAACTATCGCAACACAAGAAATCTGCAACTATATTCGACAGCATTCACCAGTTCCGTTCAAGAATAGCTTTGTTGAAGCTAACTTTTCGGGAGACAAGAAGGCTTCTGCAAAATCTTTCATGACCGTGAGAGGGAAAAAGGTTTGTGCTGAAGTGGTGTTACCTGCAAAATTGGTTCGCCAACGCTTCCACACTACTCCTGAAAATATGGAAAAGTACTGGAGAATGGCATTTGTAGGTGGAGTTCTGCAAGGCATGATTGGTTCCCAAGGTCACGTAGCTAATGGTTTGGCGGCCTTGTATTTAGCAACAGGACAAGACGTTGCTTGTGTATCTGAATCGTCCGTTGGTGTTACACGCTTCGAACTGACAGAAAATGGGGACCTGTATGCATCGATAACGTTACCGAATGTTATTGTGGGTACGGTGGGCGGAGGTACAGGGTTGCCGAGTCAAAAGGCATGCCTTGAAATTATGGGACTTTCAGGTGCTGGTCATGTGCACGCGCTTGCGGAGGTATGTGCCGGTCTGGTTTTAGCCGGGGAACTGTCGATCATCGCTGCATTGGCCGCTGACGATTTTACTAGAGCCCATCATAAGCTTTCTCGTGGCACTGATGGAACAGCTGAAGGGATGGTGAAGCAATATGTCTAATGTGAGCTATCAACAGCTTTCTTGGTCGAAACGTTGGTGGATTTATCAGCGAGAGAGATTTCCCATTGTTCAAAATGGAATCGTGGTCGCTGTATTCAGTATATCTACGATGCTTTACTCTTCTATTCTGAGAAACGGGTCTTCACCCAGTCTCCAGTCGCTTGTAATTGGTTTCTTGTCGACTTTTTTGTTCTTTTTGCTTTTGCGCATTGCTGATGAATTTAAGGACTTTGAGGAAGACTCCCGATTTCGTTCGTATCGGGCTGTTCCGCGTGGGGTTGTAACCCTGAAGCATCTCGGAGTGCTTGGTGTTTTCATAGGACTTCTTCAGCTTGGTATGGCATATTGGTTGTCTCCAAAGCTTATTTTTTGGTTAGTGCTTGCATGGGGCTATCTAGCTTTAATGAGTAAGGAATTCTTTGTCAAGGAATGGTTAAAAGCTCACCCAATTATTTACTTGCTGTCCCATATGGTAATGATGCCGATGATTGTGATGTATATCGTGGCATGCGACTGGGTGACAGCTTCAGATACAATTCCTTCTGGGCTTCCTTGGCTTTTACTAGCCAGCTACGGAAACGGAATCATTCTGGAGATCGGGCGCAAGATTCGAATCCCAGAGGATGAGGAATATGGTGTCGAGACCTACAGCTTTTTGTGGGGCTACAAAAGGGCAACCTGGATATGGGTGGCAGTTGTGTTTTTGACATCTTTCGTGGTTTGGATGGCTTCCGTACAAGTGGGCGCTGGCCAAATCGTGATGTGGTGCGCTGGATTAAATGTGCTGATCGCAGTTTGGATGGCAGTGACGTTTCTTAAATCTATGACAACGAAAGTAGCACAGGCTTTAGAAAAAGTTTCGGGTCTACTCATTATCTTGCTGTATCTTAGCCTGGGACTTGTTCCACTTTTATTTTAGGTGAAAAGGAGGTTATAGCACATGACGTATGTTCTACAAATGAACCGTGCAGAGGAGAATGAGCTGCAAAAGATGGGCGGTAAAGCTCGTGCCCTCGCTTTGCTGGGACAGGCAGGCATGGTGATTCCAGAGTGGTTTGTTCTTTCACCAGACGCTTTTATGGAAAGTGTACCAAAAAGTCTTATGGAGGAGCTAAAGGAAGCGGTCCTTCAATCAGAAGAAGCAGTCACGCGGGTTTTAAGGGACATTACTTTAGACCCGAATGTGGAAGCGATGCTAAAAAAAGAAGTTGAGATACTTTGCGCAAACAATGAATTGGTGGCTGTCCGTTCCTCAGCATTAGATGAGGATGGTGCTGAACACTCCTTTGCTGGACAGCTAGAAAGCTACTTGTTTGTCAAACCAGAGGATGTCCCAGCTAAGGTGCTTCAGGTCTGGCGATCTGGCTTTAGTCAACGAATCTTGACCTATCGTAAAGAAAAGGGGCTTAGTTTGCTGCCTCAGCCGCCAGCAGTTCTTATCCAACGAATGGTTGACTCAGAAACAGCCGGGGTAGCATTCAGTGCAGATTCCTTGACGGGACAAAGAAAAATTGCCATCGTGGGGGCCTTGTACGGGCTTGGAACAGCGCTAGTATCGGGGGAATGCGATGCAGACACGTATAAAGTGAATCGTAATGGGGAGATTGTGGAGCGTGAAATAGCAACAAAGCTGATTGCGCATCGCTTCTCAATGGAAAGTGACGAGGGAGTCGATAGTGTAGAGATAGCGGTTGAGAAGGCAAATCAACCTGCCCTTGCGGATGAGCTAGTACGATCAGTTGCAGAGCTAGCCCGCCGTTGCGAACGTCATTTCGGACGGCCTCAGGATATTGAGTGGGCCATTCAGGATGGAAAGCTATATCTCTTGCAATCACGTCCAATCACCAACTTAGCGGATATGATTGACCCTGATGATGAGTTTAATCTATGGGATAACAGCAATATTTCAGAAAGCTATGGCGGTATCACAACCCCCCTGACATTTTCATTTGCCCGTCACGCCTATGCTGAGGTATACAAGTCATTCTGCCGAATAATGGGGGTTTCCGCTGAGGAGATTATTAATCGGGATTCCGTGTTCCGTTGCATGATTGGCCTTGTCAATGGACGAGTGTATTACAACCTGCTGAACTGGTATCGTTGTCTGGCACTGCTTCCTGGTTACCAAATGAATCGAGGTTTTATGGAACAGATGATGGGGGTTAAGGAAGCTCTTCCCCAGCAACTTACGGATAATGTTCAGCAGCAGGTGAGCATGCAAGACAAACTCAAGGACGCCATGCGTCTTGGTAAGACAATTGTTAAGCTGATTGGCAATTTCAGACGTTTGCCGAAGACGATCGACGTCTTTTACCAACGCTTAAACAATGCGCTTGGTATTACCCGCCCAGACCTTCATCAATACAGTACAGTCGAGCTAGCCAACTACTATCTGAGGCTACAGGGTCAGCTTCTAACTCGTTGGGATGCCCCGTTGATCAATGATTTTGGAGCTATGATCTATTACGGTTTATTGCGAAAGCTGACGACTAAATGGTGCAATGATGAGGATTCTACTCTACAGAATTCACTGCTCGCAGCAGAAGGTGGCATTATTAGTGCAGAACCAGCAATGCGTATGAAAAAGCTGATGAAGCTAACGAACCAAGATGCCACCTTCATCGACATCCTCTGCAATGGCACTCTAGCGGAGATCATGAAGGAAATGGATCGATTCCCTACATTTAAAGAAGAGTACGAGGCTTATTTGGACAAATTCGGAGATCGTTGTTTGGATGAACTCAAGCTAGAGAGCGTTAATCTGTTTGACAACCCGCTTCCATTGTTGCGCTCAATTGGCCATCTTGCATCCCGTCCCACTCCAACTGAGATGGGACCAAGCGAGGAAGAAATAAGACGCATGGCAGAGGAGCAAGCATTTCAATCTATCGGCTTCAATCTGTTTCGTCGAATCCTTTTTCGCTGGGTACTTAAAAATGCGCGATTGCGCGTTCGTGATCGGGAAAACCTACGATTCGAACGAACACGGGTCTTTGGTCGTTGCCGTTCCATCTTTCTAGAAATGGGGCGTCGCTTTTATGCACTCGATCTGCTTGACGATCCCCGCGATGTATTCTATTTGGAAGTGGGAGAATTGCTAGGTATGGCAGACGGAACTGCGACATGCAGTAATCTAAAGGGCCTAGTAGCACTGCGAAAAGCTGAATTCGAAAAATATCATGAGATGGATGTGCCTGAGGATCGCTTTGAAACGTATGGCGTCATTTATAAAGGTAATACGTTTAAAGCGAAGAGCCCTAAAGAACCACTGACAGGGGATGTGATGAAAGGAATCGGTTGCGCGGCAGGTGTTGTACGTGGTCCGGTTCGTGTGGTTACGGATCCCCGTGATGTGACGTTGCTTCCAGGAGAAATCCTTGTAGCTGAGCGCACTGATCCAGGCTGGATCGTGCTGTTCTCCTCAGCAGCCGGATTGTTGGTCGAACGTGGAAGTCTTTTGTCCCATGTATCTATTGTTTGTCGTGAAATTGGTATTCCAGGAATCGTTTCTGTAACCGGTTTGACTCGATGGTTGAAAACTGGAGATTGGGTTGAATTTGACGGTAGTACAGGGGTCATTCGTAAGATCACCCCGGAGGAGGGATCGATCAGTGCCTAGTAATAGTGGAAATCTCGCCCAAAAAGTAGCGATAGATGCGCGCCCCAAGCTAGCTAGCGAAGTTGACTTTTCCTTAATCCGTTATGCCCAGTGCTGGGAGGATGCTGACATCCTCCTCGAGGCACTAGATATTCAGCCTGGAGACAACTGTTTGGCTATCGCCTCTTCTGGGGACAATGCACTAGCGATGCTAAGCAAGTCGCCAGAGCGTGTTGTTGCACTAGATTTGAGCCATACACAGCTTGCCTGCTTGGAATTACGCGTGGCAGCCTATTCTGCTTTGACACATACTGAACTGTTAGAACTTATGGGCTCAATCCCAAGTAACCGGCGAAATGAACTATACCAAAAATGCCGAAAGCAGCTTACACCGCTAGTAAAAAGCTATTGGGATTCTCAATCAACTGCTATAGAGTCTGGGATCGGAAGCATTGGCAAATTTGAGCAGTATTTTTCAATGTTTCGCAATTCGATCTTACCTCTTGTACATTCCCGCTCTCGAGTGGAAAAGCTTCTTCAGAATCGCACGCCAAAGGATCGTCGCATGTTTTATCAAAAAGAGTGGAATACGATACGCTGGAGATTGATGTTCCAGTTCTTTTTTTCCCGTTTTGTCATGGGAAGGCTGGGGCGTGATACCCGTTTTTTCCGCTATGTAGAGGGCAGTGTGGCAGCAAGGATTCTACAAAGAGCCCAATATGCCCTAACTGAGCTTGATCCTATGCAAAATCCTTATCTCCAGTGGATTTTACTAGGACGACATAGCAATGCATTGCCGTATGCATTAAGACCTGAAAATTTTGATGCTATACGAAACAACCTGCATCGAATCGAATGGCATTGCTTATCAGTTGAAGAGTATTTACAGCATGTGGGCCAAAACGCATTTGATAAGTACAATCTTAGTGACATTTTTGAATATATGTCCGAAGACCAATATGAAAATTTACTGAAGGTTTTGGTACAAGCGGGGAGGAAAAAAGGACGATTGGCTTACTGGAATATGCTGGTTCCCCGAAGTCGCCCTGCGAGCATGGAGGAATCGCTTCGTCCACTCACCAGCTTGAGTCAAGACCTTTTTAAGCAGGATAAGGCTTTCTTTTACAGTGCGTTTGTACTGGAGGAAATCATATGAGTGGTATTATTCCCTTACATCCATGGTTCGGTATTGTGCTGCTGCTTGCCGCCATAGCATTGTTGATTGCAGGTTTGCGTTATTACCAAGTCAGGTACCAGCCTGATCCAGAATGGGTTCGTAAGCTTTTTCATATGAGCTCCGGTACATTCGCATTGATTGCTCCATGGCTTTTTGGTCAGGATTGGCCTGTATTGGTTGTGTTAGGGTTTGTCGCAATTGTTCTATTTCTTTTCCGAGTTACTCGGCTAAAGAATGGACCCGGAAAAATCTTATCTGATGTTTCACGTTATTCATTTGGTGAAATGTACTTTGTGATGAGCATTGCGATTCTTCTCCTTTTTACGGAACAAGAAGAAAGGGTTCTGTACAGTATTTCGCTCATCATTCTCACGTTAGCTGATGCGATCGCTGCTCTTGTCGGCGTTCGCTACGGTCAGGTGAGATACGTGGTTCCCGAGGGTGTGAAGAGTATAGAAGGGTCTTTTGCCTTCTTTCTAGTTGCCTTTTTATCGACTCACATCACCTTATTTTTGTTTTTTCCAATGGACGGAATGGCTAATTTAATGATTTCTATTACAGTGTCACTGTTAGCCACCTTAGCTGAGTCCGTTTCCTGGGGCGGGAAGGATAATTTGGTTGTACCGATTGTGAGCTTTATGATGCTCAAGTTTCTCATCGTAAAAGACAATGCCCATTTGCTGTTGGCGCTCTTCCTAGCACTCTTACTGTTTATCTTGCTTGAAGCATGCAGAAGAACTAAGGTAGTGTGTCCACAGGCTTTGATGGGAATATCAGTCATTTCGTATGTGAGCTGGGCTATTGGTGGAGTAGACTTTCTATTGGTATTGCTGCTGCATTCCGTGTCATCGCCCATTATTTTGAAGAGTTCAAATGAGCTGTTTTCCAGCAAAAAAATAGGCCTATTCATCGCCACATATACAATGAGTTTTGTATGGTTATTTTTGTACCAGCAAACACAAAGTGAAGTTTTTTTCTTCGCATTCCTAATCGGTCTATTGGCCCAATCCATTTGTTTTAGTCTCACGGAAATCTTTCAGTCGTCTCAAAAAAGACATCTGTTAATTTACCTTTTTTTAAACATTTTGAAAAACTGGGGGCTTACATTGACGGCTTTAGTGCTTCGTTCAGGTCTGAGCAGCGAAGTGGTTGTCCATTCGATTTGGGCGGCCGTAAGCATGCTAATGGCGAGCGGTATTTACTATCTCTTTGTCTTTAAAAGGTCGAAGGCAGCCGTGTTAATCCAACCCATATGCGCGGCGGTTGGTTCTATTTTGGGAATTCTGCTTTTTTAATGATCAGCTAAAAGAGTAGGGGGAATATTCGACATGTTAAAAGCAGTGCAGGTTACTAATACCCAGATGAAGGAAGAGTTTTGCTCACTACCGGGGCCTTCTGCAAATCGGATCGATTCTCTGGACGAATCGAATGCTGATGCTCACTGGATGATGCTAGACAAGAAAGGCGTAGCCGCACGCTGTTCACTATGGTGGTCAAACGCACCAGCATATCAAGATCATCAGGTTGGTGTAATAGGACACTATGCAGCTCGAAATGCTACTGCAGCAAGTAAGCTACTACAACTGTGTTCAAGAGAATTGGCTAAAAAGGGATGTACAATCGTGATAGGCCCAATGGATGGAAATACGTGGGGGACACACCGATTGGTTACGAAAACAAAAGGGGATCTTCCTTTCTTCCTTGAGCCAAATACACCCTTGGAATGGGCAGATCATTTTACACAGGATGGCTTCGAACCGCTATCTCACTACATTTCGCGTATTGTTGATCTCGATCATAGAGATTTGGGAGAAGAGGGGCAGGAGTATGAGAAAAAACGGTACAAGCAACTGACACAGCATATGAATGAACGTGGCATTCGTATCCGGCAATTGGATTTGACTCGAATCGATGAAGAGCTTAAACGAATCTATGAACTCTCGATACGAGCTTTTCGTCAAAATTTTTTGTACACCGAAATCAGTGAAAATGAGTTCTTGAAACAATACACAAAGATTGTTCCATATATGAAGCCAGAACTGATTTTGTTAGCCGAGCATGATGATCGACTGGTCGGCTTTATGTTCACCTTACCAGATGTGATGCAAGCCCAAATGGGAAGGGCGATCGATCAGGTAATCTTAAAGACGCTGGCTGTTGATCCAGATTACCAAGGGTATAAAATAGGCTCCTTCCTCGTAAAGGCAGTCTATGATTTGGCTCAGAAGCTAGGTTACCAACGTGCGATTAATGCGTTAATGATCCAAGAAAATCGATCCACAAGGTTTAATGCGAATGAAGGCTACATTCTTCGTGATTACACCTTATTTGCTAAGAAATTGGAGAGGGAAGCATGAATATCTTTGAAATTGTGAAACCTCATATTCAAAATTGTCCCAATGCGATCGCGATACAGGATATGCCAGACAAAGAGACCCGTCAACTAACTTTTGCCGATCTGGACAAACGTTCTGCTCAAGTCGCAGGTATTTTCAAGAAACAAGGGTTAGTGGCAGGTGATACGGTTCTACTCTTTTATCCAATGTCGATTGAGTTGTATATCACCTTAGTAGCAATCTTCAGACTTGGGTTGATTGCGATGTTTCTTGATCCATCTGCTGGTAAAAATCATATTGAACGATGCTGTACATTAAAGCCACCTAAAGCGTTAATTGCAAGCCCAAAAGCCCAACTATTGAGGCTGTTGTCCCCAGCTATTCGGAAAATTCCGCAAAAGTTTGTGATTGGGAGGAGATTGCCTGGAGCCATTTCTTTAACCTCGCAAACCAATGCAACAAAGTACAGTCAATATCACTCATGTCCACATGACACGCCGGCGCTCATCACCTTTACCAGCGGTAGCACCGGGGAGCCAAAGGCGACCGTGCGGACTCATGGATTTTTAGTTGATCAATACGAGGTACTCCGGCGCAGTCTTGACATGCAAGTTGGAGCAATCGATATGACAACACTACCTATTTTTGCTCTGTGCAATCTCGGGGCTGGGATGAGGAGCATTATTCCCAATGGTGATTTGCGCCGACCAGGAGCGATTGAACCGGGTCCCGTCATTGCTCAGCTCAAAAAACAACATGCTCAGAGGATCGTAGCTTCACCAGCGTTTTTTGAACAACTGTTGGGGTACTGTGAAAAACACGACATCGTTCTAACTGAGCTTACCTATATCTTCAGTGGCGGTGGACCAGTATTCCCACGACTCATGTCCAGATTACAACGGATTGCTCCAAACGCTCGCATAATGGCCGTATATGGGTCCACCGAGGCTGAGCCAATTGCAGAAGTAGATTGGAACGATATCCATGCTAATGACCTTACCGCAATCAAGTCAGGAAAAGGTCTTTTAGTAGGAACCCCTGTACCAGAGATTCAGGTACGGATTGTTCGTCATCAGTGGGGCAAACCGATTGGTTCTTTATCCAGTGCAGAATTTGAAAACATCTGCCTGACTCCTGAGGAAGCGGGAGAGATTGTGGTCACAGGTCCACATGTGCTTTCCGGGTATTTGCATGGAAGAGGAGATGAGGAGACGAAATTCCGCGTGGATGGAACAGTTTGGCATCGAACCGGGGATGCTGGGTACTTTGACCAATCGGGAAGATTATGGCTTCTGGGCAGAGTAGCTGCACGAATTAAAGATGAAAGGGGAGTTTTGTACCCTTTTGCTGTGGAGAGCGTGTTATCGTTTGATGAGTCGATCGGACGAACTGCTTTAACACAATATCACGGTCGTCGTGTATTAATTGTGGAAAGAAAGAGCAAGAGCCACATGACTGCTGAATTGGCTGAAATGCTAGAATGGGCAAACCTCGATGCCATTATCTATATGGATCAGATTCCGGTTGATAAGCGGCACAATGCAAAAGTGGATTATCGTCTTTTGAACAAGGCATTGGAACAAGGAAAATTTGAGCAACAAACTATTTCCGTTTAAGGAGGACATTATGACTCTTACACTTCCGCCTGGACCAAATAAACCTCTGTACAACGTGTTCCGTACTCTGCACAATATTCTGGATTTCATTAAGGAAAACGCAGACAAGTATGGAGACGTCGTGTATTATCCGTTGCTCAATGAACGCATTTATCAATTAAATAAGCCGGAGCTTATAGAAGAAGTATTTATCAAAAAACAATCGAGTTTTATAAAAAATGATCGACTACAAGCAAAGCTGATCAAAAATATTTTAGGCGAAGGTTTATTCACCGCTAACGGAGAGCATTGGCTTCGGAACCGACGGATGATGGCCCCGGAATTCCACCAAAAACGGATAGAAAGCTATGGAAAAACGATCATTGAAGTAACGAATCGTTACATTGAGAACTGGCAAGAAGGCGAAACACGCGAAATCAAGATCGATATGCTCAATTTAGCACTTGATGTCGTAATGAAAAGTTTGTTTGGACATAACAACACCATTGACGAAGGAAAACTAATACAGGCCTTGCAGACGATTCTAAGGTATTACGCTAAGGCAGTCATGTTCCCTATGCCACTTCCAGGTTATGGTAGCTATAAGCGCCGTGCAAAAGAGATGGATGACATGATTTTGCAGTTAATTTCTTCACGAAGATCATCAGGTATATATGGAGATGACTTGTTAGGAATGCTTCTTTCCATGCGCGATGAAAATGGAGAAGGATTTGATGATCGTCAAATTCGCGACGAAGTGATGACCTTGATTGTTGCAGGACATGAGACAACAAGCGCAGCGCTGGCGTTTGCTTTTTATCTTCTATCTGAAAATCCTGATGTTACAGAGAAAATGGTGACTGAAATCAGTGAGGTGCTTGATGGTCGTTTACCCAATATTCAAGATATACCAAACCTAAAATATACCACAATGGTGGTAAATGAGACCCTCCGGCTTCGTTCTCCAGCTTATGTCTTGCTTCGTCAGGCTGCAGAAGACATTCAGATTGGCGAGTATATGATTCCAAAAGATTCGATTGTGTTAGTTAGCCAGTATGTCATGCACCGTGACCCTCGTTATTTTGAGGACCCATTGGTATTTCGTCCAGAACGCTGGGCAGATGGGATTGAAAAAAAATTACCGACCTTTGTCTACTTTCCCTTTGGCGGTGGACCGCGCATGTGCATTGGGCAGAGATTTGCAATGGCAGAGGCCCTGTTGATTTTGGCTACCATTGTTCAACGCTACAAGCTAACAACAGTTAATCAGGACAAGCTAGAGGTAAACGCTTCGATAACTCTATCCCCAAAAGCCTTGCATATGGTTGTAAATAAACGGATGTAACCGGTTAAACAAAAAATGGGAAATGATATAAAAACAGTGTGAACCGAGAGGGGGTTCAACGCTGTTTTTTTGTTGTATGTTGCTTCTCTTTGAGGATAAAGACTAAGCAAAGATGGAGTGGCACCGATTTTTCGATATATAATGTATGACTGAATCCGGGATGCTTTTGATATGAGTGTATGGCCCAACCGGGATACCGAAGAACGGCTAATTGAACGGCGAACCCTAAACGGTTTTCTTCTCTCCTTCGTTTATTTATAATTTCTAAATCTCGTTTGGAAAAAGTGTAGTAGGTTCCTAGCACCCACTCATCTTTAGGAATTTGCATAAGAGCCTGTCGCTGTTCCGGTGTAAGCAATTCTTTACCTCTCGCAATTTTCATACAGTATCATCTCGTTTCTTTAATTATTCAGTTAATTAGTTCAATTATGTATCAATAGAGTGTACTCTATTGATACAAGTATAAAAGGCTGATAAAATCAGTGTTTAGAGTGTATCATATGACTTTTCTCAAAAATGAGGTGATATTTTGCGGAAAATTGGTTATGTACGAGTTAGTTCTGGTGGTCAAAATCCTTTGAGGCAACTTCAGCAAGTAAGAGAAATTGGAATGGATATTATCTTTGAAGAAAAAGCTTCGGGAGCAACAAAGGATCGCGAACAACTTCAAAAAATGTTGGAGGACTTACAGGAAGGTGACATCATTTATGTTACAGATCTAACTCGAATTACTAGAAGTACACAAGACCTGTTTGAATTAATCGATTACATACGTAGTAAAAAAGCAAATTTAAAATCACTAAAGGATACATGGCTTGATTTATCAGAAGAAAATCCATACAGCCAATTCTTAATTACGGTAATGGCTGGTGTTAACCAATTAGAACGTGATCTTATTCGTATGCGACAACGTGAGGGGATTGAACTAGCTAAGCAAGAAGGTAAGTTTAAAGGTCGGTTAAAGAAATACCATAAAAATCATGCAGGGATGAATTATGCAATAAAGTTATATAAGGAAGGAAATATGACTGTAAGGCAAATTTGTGAAATTACAAATGTCTCTAGAGCTTCATTATATAGAAAGTTATCAGAAGGTAATAACTAGTCCTATCTTATTCCATTAAAGGGTACAACATTGTGGAATAGGGAATTTAGAAATATAAAACCTTAAACTTAATATACTTGATAATAAATAAAATGGTTAACAGTAATAGGAACGGTTGTTATATTCCGTAAGGTGAGAAAAATGAAGATACCCTTAAAGCATGCTAAAAGTTCTTTGTGGTTATTATCAGGGTGGTTTATTGGTTAGTTTATCTTATTTCTGTTAGAATTGCCATTATCATTTTTAACCTTATTCATTGTATCTAAGCAATGAATATTCTGTAAAAGAGATTATAGAAGAACTGGCATTTCACAAGGCTCTTTATACCGATCTATCCAGAAACGAATCCTAGAAACCCCATAGCTGATCAGTTTAATTCCATTTTATGTGAATGATGTGACGGACTATAGCAGCAACCCTGTGACTCCCCTTTTAACATACGATGTTTTTCTTGAAGAATAGAAATTGTCTTCTGTACAACAAGATAACCGTTTGGGGTTATTTGTTAATGATAAATTGATTGGTATAGTATAGTATCGTAACGTATTATTGGGAGCGTCAGGCTTCGAATTGGTTAGAAGCTGGGATTGCTATATATAACTATGATTATTGGAACGGTGGATATGGAACAACCTTTTTTAAAGCTTGGATAGACCATTATTTGAATCTTTGCCTTTAGTAAGAGTAGGTTTCACAACATGGTCAGGGAATCAGCGTATGATGCGTTTAGGTGAGAAGTTGTGAATGAAATTAGAAGGAAGACTAAGAAATTGTAGACTGGTTAACGGTAAATATTATTTACTCAGCAAATTAACACTACAAGAATTAGAATCACATTTATGGAAATCAGCGGATATCCTACGTGGATAAGCGGATTCCAGTGATTATAAATACTATATATTCGGAAAAGATTCCGATTGAGAAAAGCAAATTCATACAGGAGAGTTGATAACTATGAGCGATAAAATACTTGTTGTGGACGATGAACATGAAATTGCCGATTTGGTTGAACTATACTTGAAAAACGAGAATTATACGGTTTTCAAATACTATACCGCCAAAGAAGCGTTGGAATGTATAGACAAGACCGATCTTGACCTTGCCATATTGGACATCATGCTTCCCGGCGCAAGCGGCCTCGCTATCTGCCAAAAAATAAGGGACAAGCACACCTATCCAATTATCATGCTGACCGCGAAAGATACGGAGGTAGATAAAATTACAGGGCTAACAATCGGCGCGGACGATTATATAACGAAGCCCTTTCGCCCGTTGGAGTTAATTGCGCGGGTCAAGGCGCAGTTGCGCCGATACAAAAAATACAATGGAGTAACGGAGCAGAACGAAAATGTTATCGTCCACTCCGGCCTTGTCATTAATATAAACACGCATGAGTGTTTTCTGAACGAGAAGCAGTTATCCCTCACTCCCACCGAGTTTTCAATCCTGCGCATCCTCTGTGAAAACAAGGGGAATGTGGTTAGCTCCGAGCAGTTATTTCATGAGATATGGGGCGACGAATATTTCAGCAAGAGCAACAACACCATCACCGTGCATATCCGGCATCTGCGCGAAAAAATGAACGACACCATTGATAATCCGAAGTATATAAAAACGGTATGGGGGGTTGGCTATAAAATTGAAAAATAAAAATAAGAATAAAAAAACCGATTATTCCAAACTAAAACGAAAACTCTACCAGTATATCGTTGTGATTGTTATGGCAGCAGTTGTATTCGTGTTGTTTTTGCGTTTATTTATCAAGGGGACACTTGGGGAGTGGATCGTACGTTTTTTGGAAAACAGTTATCACTTAGAGCGTCAGGACGCGATGATAATATATCAGTATACTATACGGAACAATATAGAAATTTTTATTTATGTGGCGATTGCCATTAGTATTCTTATTCTTTGCCGCGTCATGCTTTCAAAATTTGCCAAATACTTTGATGAGATAAATACCGGCATTGATATACTTATTCAGAACGAAGATAAACAAATTGAGCTTTCTGCGGAAATGGAGTTCATGGAACAGAAGCTCAACACATTAAAACGGACTCTGGAAATGCGAGAGCAGGATGCAAAGCTGGCAGAACAAAGAAAAAATGACGTTGTTATGTACTTGGCGCACGATATTAAAACGCCCCTTACATCCGTTATCGGTTATCTGAGCCTGCTTGACGAGGCGCCAGACATGCCGGTAGAGCAAAAGGCAAAGTATGTGCATATCACGTTGGACAAAGCGTATCGCCTCGAACAGCTAATCGATGAGTTTTTTGAGATTACGCGGTATAACCTCCAAACGATTACGCTCACGAAAAAGCACATAGACCTATACTATATGCTGGTGCAGATGACCGATGAATTTTATCCGCAGCTTGCCGCGAATGGAAAACAGGCGGTTATCCATGCTTCCGAGGATTTGACCGTAACCGGCGACCCCGATAAGCTGGCGAGGGTCTTTAACAACATTTTGAAAAACGCCGCTGCATACAGCGAGGACAACAGCGTCATTGACATTACGGCGGGCCTCTCCGGGGATGTGGTGTCCATCGTTTTCAAGAACGCCGGCAGCATCCCCAAAGATAAGCTCGCTGCCATATTTGAAAAGTTTTACAGGCTGGACGATGCCCGTTCTTCCGATACGGGCGGCGCGGGACTTGGATTGGCGATTGCAAAAGAAATCATTGTTCAGCATGGCGGGCAGATTTACGCGGAAAGCAATGATAACTACACGACGTTTACCGTAGAGCTTCCGGCCTTGCCAGACTTGGTTGATAAAAGGAGTTCCTAAGAAATGAATATCGTTTCTTAGGAAAATCTCAAGGTTATCTTTACTTTTTCTTAGGAAATTAACAATTTAATATTAAAAAACGGCTCGTTCTTACACGGTAGACTTAAAACCGTAAGAACGAGCTTTTTTCGTTTCGCCAGAGAAGGATATGACAAGTTATGCGTGGATTAAAATACAAGGCAGGTGGTTCACATAGGTAGAAAAAGAGTGACACAAATATTCCCTTTCCTGTTGCCGGTCAGGGTAATGCAGCGGAAAATATGTTTTTATGCCGGGATGCGGTTTGATGGCCGCCGCTACGCGGAAACCATTGACGGGAAGCAGCTTCCTTATAAGCTCTTTGAAGTGGGCTGCGCGTTATACAACGGCAATACCGGCTTTGATATGGCATATCAAAAAAACAAGGTGTTTAACCTGAAGCTGGCGGCAAAGACACTGAACGGCCTTTTGATAAGACCGGGCGAAACTTTTTCCTTTTGGCGTCTTGTACGCCATGCGGACAAGCATATTCCCTATAAAGACGGTCTTACAGTGACAAATGGCAAACTCACTACCGCGCCGGGCGGCGGCTTGTGTCAAATGAGCAATCTGCTGTTTTGGATGTTCCTGCAAACGCCGCTGACGGTCACCGAGCGTAGCGGCCACGAGGTCAAGGAGTTTCCCGAACCAAACAGTGACGAGATCAAAGGGGTGGATGCAACAATCTCCGAGGGATGGATTGACTTAAAGGCGCGAAACGATACCGATTGCACATATCAAATTTCAGTGGCGTTCGATGATGAAAACATCATAGGGACGGTGTTCGTGGACAAGCGGCCCCAAGTGCTGTACAGAGTTGCAAACGGCGGCATTGAGTATTCCCGCGAAAGCGGCGGGACTTATGAATCCGTCAAGGTTGAGAGAGTGGAAATTGACTCGGACACCGGCGAAATAACAGGACAAAAGCTGCTTTACACTAACAAATGTAAAATCTGCTATCCCCTGCCGGAAAACGTGGAAATCAAGGAGGCGAAAAAAGTTTGAAACAATTACGAAATAGCCGGAATCGAA
>NZ_LSSO01000216.1:0-1897 GCF_001645205.1 Brevibacillus sp. SKDU10
TCATTATGTAAACTAAATTTTAATGAGTAAAGATAATCCTTAAAGTAGTCTGATTACAAGCCCATAAGAAAAGCACCATAGCTGCTAAAATAGGGAATCCTCATTTCTGGAGCAATAGCTCCTTCAAAAATATAGAATATAATCGTAAAAAAGCCCTCACAAACTCGAACCACTATTTATTTTTAATTGCCTAAGAATGAGCCAATAGCATGAACCGCTTAAGGAGGGTGAATCGCTATGCTGCTAGGATTCAGCCTCCTTCGAAAACGGTCAAGGTAATTCATGGCAATCTCAAGCTTAGGAGAGTATTCGTTTTTCGCCTTCAATTTCTTGAATAGGACTAATATTTTGTGTAAACTCAAGGGTGCCCATATACTCTCCATCCTCACTTCTTATAGCGAAATAGCGAATGTATACATATTTGTCCTGAAACTTAATCCAGAAATCCTCACAATCTTTGTTTCCAGCTTTAAAATCTTCTAAGAGTTTTTCAACGATATGAACGCTTTTTGGAGGATGGCAGTTTTGAACTGTTCTGCCTATTACTGCTTTCGTGCGAGCAAAAATCCGCTCTTTTCCATGGGAGAAGTAACGTACCACATCATCCTGATCAATGAATGTAATATCCACGGGCAAGTGATTCATGATCAGCTCTAATTGCTTTAAAGAGAGAATGCCTGTTTCCAAACGAATAAACCCTTCAGATATAGACTGTTGTGCGATAGCTTGTCTTTCAGGCTTCCATACGCCGGCAGGGCCTGTTAAGCAAAAGCCAATCTCATCACTTTCATGAGCAATTTTAATCCATTCGTCTTCCGTAAGATTTTGTAATGCCATTGGAAATAAGATATTTTCCTCTTTAAAAATCATTTCATTGACTTCGCGGATAACAAAAGAAAGGCCATCTAAGACTGCTTTTTTATCTCCATTATAGTTTGTTAATTTTTGTTTAACATTTTTAATGCTATTACGAATGCCATCGTCGACTCCCCACATGACTTTTGTTGGCCCATAGATGCCATATTTCTCTAAGAAAGGGAAAAGTAAATTCTCTTTTCGGCTGTAATGTTTATCGATATCCAGCAACATATTTACGTCTTCCATAAGCAAATAAACGTTTTCTTTCTTATCTTCTTTTTCAAAATGCTCATAATGCTGCTTTAGTTTGAAGTTCACCAGATGATTTATTTCTTTATTCTCAAGCTTAAAGGTATGAATCGGATGGCCAGGTTGGTCTTCTGGTTTTTCTGATCTATGGATTTCCTCAATGGAACCTTTAAAAATGGCTGCATGAACCGAGCATAAGCGCTGTACCTCTTCAACTGGAATTCCTTCTTCCTCCATGAGAGCTTGTTCCAGTTGAGAAATTTCTGCAACCGTAATATTCCCAACAGCTTCTTCAAATTGAGCCTTCACATCTTCTACACTTTTCCCTTGATGAAGATTTTTTATAATTTTTTTTAAAATAGCTTGCCTTTCAAATGTATTCATGCTTTTTTGTTCACGATTATTAATTATTTCACTCATAGGAATTCTCCTTTACTTTTTGCTTTGTGCTTATAATTTGATAAAGAACCAACGCGATCTATTTACCTAAAACCAATCAATTCGCCAGTGTACTCACCTACAGCAATGAGTGATAGTAATTCTCAATGAAAGTGTAGCATAGAGAGAATGAAAAGTTTGTGAGTGAAATCACAAACTTTTTTAAGGCTTTACTAGAATTTGTGTAAGGAAGCTGATGGGGGATAGCACTTAGGCTATGAAATGATGCATCTTATCAAACTTGAAGGATGAACTTCTTATTTTGAAAGATTAGGCGGGGGAGGTTTCCATTATGCGATTTCTTCCTGCAATCTTTCTGGAGTCAGAATAAAGAATCCGTTTTCATCAATAT
>NZ_LSSO01000217.1:0-2567 GCF_001645205.1 Brevibacillus sp. SKDU10
ACCTAACAGAACGTATATTCCTATCCCCTTTCGCAATGAAAAAAGCGATCTTGGCTGGCTAGCACAAGATCGCTACCGAGTACCAAGCACCTCGGTTTTTTAGCTCATACTTTCCCCACGCGGCCACTGCGAATAAGCCACAGATGCAAGAAATACTCGGTTAGACCGAAAAAAACAGCGAAAAAGAAAATGCCATCCATCCCCATTTTTGTTCCACTAAAGATTAATTTAGTAAAGAAGACGACAACCAAACACATGATCATATCAAGAAAAGTCGTTAACCATAATGTACCTGGCTGCAAAAACATTACTTCCATTAACTGACCAAGGAGCGCTACCACTACACCTGCTACTACAGGTTCCCACCAATAAGGATAATAAATGCCACCATACACATTATCTAGTAGCAGGAATAAGAAAGGAGTCAGAACTAGCTTTATCCAGAATCCACTCAACGTTTTCATACCTCCTCTATCTACTTTCATAGCCTTGTTATAAACAAATTTAAGGATTGTATACCTTATTTGGGCTACTTTTTGGTAAAAATCTGTGAGGAAAGAAGGGGTCAACTCATGAGTACTTTATTTCAAGATAGTATGCACTACGTCACTATCGGCGAAATCATTCGCAATTATCGGCAACAAGCCAACCTTTCAATCACACAGCTTGCCTACATGACTGGGATTAGTAAGGGCGTCATCTCCAAAATTGAAAACGCTGATACGAAGCGTCCAGAATTAAAAACATTAAAACCCCTCGTCGAACACCTGCACATCCCCTATGCAGAAATTATCGAAGCGTATTTATTGGTGGAACCACGGCTTGAAATAGTAGAGGAGCTGTTGGAGGATGCCCTCCTCATTGGCAATATACAGCTTGTGCGCAAAGTTGCACTTAGTTATTTAAAGTCTCCTCAGGAAGAGACCGACCGTCTGCTCAATAGGTTATATGAACAAACTCAACAGGTAAAAGACAGTGTGTTAAAACAAACGCTGTACGATCTCATGGCTCAGTATGCGAGAGACCACGGGTTGCTTCAGCATTTGGCTCAGCTTTTTCTCCAATTATATTTAATGGCACAACAAAAAGAAGCGGACTTCGAATCCGCCTTTTACCTAGGAAAAAACGTATTATTTTATGCAGATCTCCTGCCTGCTGAGCAACAAATCCAGCTATACCAGCACATTAGCATGCATGCCTATCTATTATGCCGCTACGACGAATCCATCTTGTATAGTAAGGAGCTATTGCAGATTGCTCAACGCAAGCCTGCTGACACAATAGATGCTTACCGCATCTTATTTTACTCATCGTATGCATTGGAGGATTTCCAGGGAGCTAAAGAGGCTTTTATTTGCTATAGTCAAATCTCCCGCACCTCCTCCTCTGAGCATTACAGACTAATGAGAGCATTGCTTGAGTATCGAATAGGCAATAAAGCAACCGCTATTCGGCAGTTTAAAAAATGTCTAACGCATGCTAGCCGTAAAACCATTCTCGAAGTGGTCAATCAGCTCATGGAGATATACTTAGATTATGGCCACATTTCGAATATTTCCTCTTTACTTGAGGATAAAAATCTTTGGAGCATCCAACCCGAAACTTATCTTGAAAAAAGAAGCTACGGTCATTTTTATCGTTTACTAGGTCAATATTATCAGCAGTTAGGTAAGTTTTGGCAAGCCGAACAAAGTTATTTGCACAGTCTCATTTACTATGGCGATTACCATCCACAGGGCAAGCAAGAGTCCCTTAATCGACTGCTGTATCTCTATCAGCACCGCTAAGCGTAATGACCCGAAATCCATAATCAGTCTGCTGGCTTCCTGTTTCCTGTAAAATTTGTTCTCCCGCTCGTCTGATTCGTTCCTGACCTAGCTCACAAATGGTTCGGTAGCCTTGATGGTAGGCTGTGGAAGTAGCTGGTATGGCTTCTGGCAGCTGAATCATGATAAATTTACGTTTTCCCCCATCTTCTGCATTAAGCTGCATAACAGCATGGGCGGTAGTAGAAGAGCCTGCAAAAAAATCTAAAACAATGGATTCTTTATGCGTGACAATCTCCAGCACCTTTTTCATTAAGCGTTCGTCCTTCGGAAAGGGAAAAAGTTGACCATCCATGAGCTTTCGCAAGCGTTTCATCGCCCTTCTGCCATCATGATAAAACACGCTGTATGGAACCTGATGCTCTGTGTCATGGAGATATCGCTTTATACAGGGGATCGTTGTTTCATCTATACCAAAATGGATCAAATCTGCCTGTAGGAATTCTTTCATGCGTTGTTCGGTATAAGCCCAGCCTCTCGCTGGAACCTTAACAGGCTTTTTAGTAACGGGATGCAAGACATCATAGACAGGTCCCCCACCGCCCGGCCAAGAGATGTCTCCTGGAAAGTAAACTCCTTTTTCATCAATTGCGGCATAATGGCTGTGCTGCTTAGAGGGGTGGTTCTCTGGCAATGTGCGAAACCATTTTTTTAATTCCCGACTCGCCTCACAATATTGTCCGTTATATTTTTTGGCAAGATGCTTACCTTGCTTGTAAATTTCCGCCAAGCCTGTTTTTT
>NZ_LSSO01000218.1:0-1408 GCF_001645205.1 Brevibacillus sp. SKDU10
AGGCTCAAATGAACCACCCAAAATATTGCCTAAGAAGGATGCGCCTGGGATTAAGCTGGAATTACCCGACCAGCTACTAGAGGACATTCGATTTTTAGAACAATTACCGTTTTACTATGAGACAGAGGAATACATCTTCATTCATGCAGGAGTGCATCCAGACAAATCTTTGGACGAAATGGACGAGCAGGAAATGATCTGGATACGTGAAGAATTTCATAATGGATATGCGGGAGAAAAGACTGTCATTTTTGGACATACATCTACAAACTATTTACATGCAGATGGCAGTATAGATGTTTATTTTGGTAAAAATAAGATTATCGGCATTGATGGAGGCTGTGTTTACGGAGGTAAATTACACTGTCTGGAGCTGCCAAGTCGAAAGGTTTATACAATCTAATCGCTCTATGACAATAGAGAGGCTGTTTTCCTAAGCGGGAGAGCAGCCTTTTTTTGATGAAAAACCCTTGAACTATCAGCTTCCGCAATCCATTTAAGAAGGAAATGTAATCCAAATAGACAGCTAATCCTCATACTCTAGCCTCTTCTTTTAGACTTAGCTTCCGGAAAGGAAAAAATTTGAAAATGACGAATATGTATCCAGAGAACGTAATAGAAGTAGGTTTCCTATTACAGTGGAGGTGTCGAGTAATTGGAGGAACGAAAGCAAGACCTACTTGAGTGGCAAAGAGAGAATCGCCAAAAGCTAAAAGAGCATTTCCCGAGCTTGTTTCATCAAGGAATTCTGGTAAGGAGCGAATGGGTAAAGCTGTTTGGCGAGGATACCTTACACGATGATCGATACGGATTGCTTTGGCCAAGCAAGAGAACTGCCATACAGGAGGCATCACTGAAACCAGCTTTTCCCACTCCCACGCTTCATGTAGCATGCTCTAAAAATGCCAGTGAAACAGAAAATCTGTATATAGAAGGGGACAATTTAGATGGATTGCGACTTCTATGTAGCACACATACAGGTAAAATACAATGCATCTACATAGACCCACCTTATAATACCGGTAAAAACTTCATTTATAAAGATAACTACCACAGTAAAATGAAGAGCAAAATCCTTCATAAACACTCTTCCGAATTTGATCAGCAATGGCGGGAAAACATGCATAACGATTGGCTTACGATGATGTATCCCCGCTTGGCAATTGCACGACAGCTATTGACAGAGGATGGCGTTATCCTCATCAGTATTGATTCAAAGGAATTTGCAAATCTGCGCCTTATCTGTGATGAGCTTTATGGTGAGCAAAATTATGTAGGTGAGTTTGTTTGGAGCGGGGGCAGAAAAAATGACGCCAAGTTTATATCGATCTCGCATGAATTTATTTTGGTATATGGAAAAAATGTAAGCTATCTGCAACAACACCGAAAAGTTTGGCGTGAGAAAAAA